>NZ_JACJPT010000120.1:0-15615 GCF_014696195.1 Sphaerospermopsis sp. FACHB-1094
GAGCCTGTCCTGAGCCTGTCCTGAGCGGTGTCGAAGGGCGGTGTCGAAGGGCGGTGTCGAAGGGCGGTGTCGAAGGGCGGTGTCGAAGGGCGGTGTCGAAGTAAGCCGAAGTGCTTTCAAAAAGTGCCAGCTTTTATGAGGTGGTAACTGAAAAACCTTGCACTTAATTCCTACTTAAAGAAAAAATCGTTCCTATCCAACTCTTGAAACTGTCACCGTGGCGTAGCACCTGTCACCTGTCACCTAGCCTAATTTGTTTTTTTCTGACTAGCTACTTAAACCCCTACAGGAGTTAGGAGTCAAGAGTAAAAATCTCTTATTTTGGAAGAAAATTTTAGCGATCAATTGGGTCAAAAATAATTGAGCTTTGGAATAAAGCATCACATTTTTTGGCTACCATTACGCAAATGTTACTCAGGGCTTGCTGATAGTTATCCATGTCCTCTTGTTCCAGGTAAATTTGAGCAGATTTTTCTAAATCTTCCATGGCTTGTGCATGATTTTCTTCAACTTTACTTTCCCCGTATTGAGCCAATTCATAATAAACCATTCCCCGTTTGAGGTAAACTTTAGCCATCTGGGGATTAATATTTAATGCTTGATTAAAATCTGCGATCGCCTGATTGTATTCTTGATCATAATTACTGCTATATTGGGCAAATTGATAACGAGCCAGACCGCGATGGAAGTAAGCTTCTGCTTGGGAAGCATTCAGTTGAATTGCCTCTGTAAAATCAGCAATTGATTTTTGATATTCTTGTTGAAAATTATTGCTATATTTAGCTATTTGAGAACGGACAATACCCCGTCTAATATAAGCTTCCGTGTCACGGTTATTGATGTTGATAGCTTGATTAAAGTTTTGGATAGCTTTCTGATACTCTTGGTCAGGATCATTACTATACTCGGCCAGCATATAGTAGGCATTGCCCCGATTTACAAATGCTTTAACTTCCTGGGGATTAATTTTTAGGGCTTGGTTATAATCTGCCAATGCTCCTTCATAATCATTCAGATTGTAGCGAGAATTACCCCTATGGATATACAATCTAGAAAAATTAGGATTTTTTTTGATACCTTGGGTAAAATTTTCAATTGCTTGCTCATAGTCTCGTTTTCGATAAGCAGCGTTACCACGATCATAGTAATCTAAATAAGACAGATTTTCCTCTTGAGGATGATTATTTTCTTGGCGAGAAATCAAGCTTTGTTGAGTGTAAGGATTTTGGGAAACAAAGGGACGAGTAAATTTAATCATTAAGTCCAAATACCCCAATAAACCCAAACCCAACAGGCTAAACATAATAGTATAAAACCTTGACTTTTGAGTAGTCTTGGGAGGTTGATAAATAGAAAAATTTTGGGTAAAGACTGGTTGCCAATGATGTAGCGGTGATGCAGAAATCACAGGTCGGCGTGAACGAGGATTTTGTGTGTGGCGCTTTTTAGATTTTCGTCGGGGTTTGAGATGTTCTTTAGAAGCGATCGACTCCAGTGATGGAAAAGGATCACGTCCACCTAAACGCGCCGCACGTTCACACCAAGGACACTTGTCGAGATGATTATGGTAGCGATGCTGGGGGTTAGCAGTACAAGTAACAAGACTCTCTTCAGCGGTGGTTAAAACTGACAACCAAGTTTGAGCAGCAGGACGCAAGTGAGGGTTGTGATGCCCATCTTCAAAACAACGCACAAACAAATCCCGTAAACCGGGAGCGAGCATTTCCCAAGCAGGTGCTATGGGGGTAGGTAAATAGGGAACTTGTTGCCTTTGACTATAAGTAAAATGACCAGCAACGATTCGGACTTCGTAAGTTGGTGGATCAAACTGACCTTGAAAAATCCCGGAAAATGGGTGAGTACCTTCCATTAATAATTGAAATATCAGCACCCCTAACCCAAATAAATCATGGTAAATTTCCCGATCATAGTCAGCAAAAGTTTTATTCTGTAGTTCTGGTGGAGTATACTCTGGTTTACCAACTGCACAACGATAAACAATGTTTTGCTGTGGATCACGAACTTGAAATGAATCTGTATCTACCAAAGTCACTAAGGCAGTATCACTAACTAAAATATTTGACTCATTAACATCACCAATACAATACTGGCTCGCGTGTAAAGCTGCAAAAGCTGCGGCCAAATTACGAGCAGTCCTAAGTAAATACTGATAATTAAATAAAGGACAATTTAGGCGACGGGTTCCCGGATGATAAAAGTCCATGATCGGACGCATCCCCCGAATCCGGGGCATTAAAAAGCCGACGATACTACCACTACCATCCGCAGCTTGTAACAACTCCTGAGGCCAAGCAATGGAAATATGCCCCAAATTAGCTGTTGGGTTTTCTGGGGGGTTGGCAATCATGGTCTGAAGTTTGTGAGCATGGGTCAGAATTGGTTTGTGATATATTTTGGCCACTAAATTTTCATCTGATGGCACGGCATAGACACAGGCTTCACCCCCACGTCCCAAATTGACCGTGAGATTGAGAATTTCTTTCTGCCCAAGAGAACGAAGTACCTGCATAGTGAAATGACTGTTAACAGTGGTTATTGAAAGGGAATGGGGATTGAAGTACAGACGACCTGATCGGTCGTCAATACGAAATTAAGAATTTAAAAAACGCTGAATCTGAAACTGACAGTCTGGACTATCAACCCTACCCAATAAACATTGTTTATGAATTGCTTAGTGCTGCTATGATAAGAGTCAAATCATCATCTGTGCGATTAGTAATTCTTTCAGAGCATAAAAATTTGACTAGTTGCTCTTTGGCAACGACCTTATCTTCAGCATTGGCTACAAAGTCGAATAAAGGAAAAAAGAATGGTTTGTGGGGTTCACCAACAAGCATATTCAAAGCCAGCATTTGTAGTCCATCAGTGAGAACGCCGATATTAACTATGTGCTGACGCAAAATTTTTATCTGGGTTGTAGTTAAGGCATCAGGTGAAGTCAAAAATGTGGTTTCGTTAATGTATTCACCCCTATTAGGGATTGTCAGCGCCTGTAAGTTACCTGTACTATCCTTGGCTACAGCTAAACCATCACCGATTTGGGCTACTGCTACAACTTTTGGTGTGGCGATCGCAATAATTAAGGTAGTTGCTAAATCTGATGACTGATGTTTGCAGGCCACTGCCTCATCTTCTACTGCTTTTTTAGCAGCTAACATGGCATCAGTTAACAAATTACGCAAAAGAGTATCCTCAGTAAAGGTACTGTGAGTAATTTCGCAATTTGAAATATGTTCTATTGCTGTTTCTACAGCAATCATCGCTCCCACTTTTCCCAAAGTTGCTGAACCAGCCCCATCTGCTGCTGCTGTCACTAAGACATTATTTGGCAATATCTGCCAATGGTGAGCATCCTGACATAACTGCTGGTTTTTAATGTGGCTAGTTCCACATACCGAAGCGGCTACTATCCGCCATTGAGGAATCTGTTTTGGTGTGTTCATAAATTTTTTCTCACAGCTATAGCAGGTGATAGGTGACAGGTGACAGGTGACAGGTGACAGGTGACAGGTGACAGAGTGGAAAGTTTGCTTGTATATTAGTTTTGTCAATGGCTTACGCCATGCTGCGCTATCAGTTCGTGAACTACCACCTGAGTTGTTGCTATAACTGCTAACTGATAACTGATAACTGTTAAACAGACCCCCAACCGATTGGTGGTAGTGCTACTTGCTCGTCTACTTTGGAATGGGAAACCGCTGACATACTTGCTGAAAGCCAAACAAACATTTCAATAAAGTTTAACCCTTTAAGTTTCAGGGGAGTACGTACAGCTATTTGACTTAAACGGTTCATATTAGCATTTTCTACTCCTACCGTAAAAAAGGCAACACGTTTATTCGCCTCATCTCCTTGTAGCCTCTGTATTGCTTGTTCTATAACATCATCTAGCTCACCTTGTGGCTCACCATCTGTAATCATAAATACCCAAGGACGGTAGTAAGCAATGCCATTGGCACGATACTGAGATTTGCGTTCTTGAATTATTTCTAACGATTTATTAATTCCTGCCCCCATTGTCGTTAGTCCTTGGGCTGTTAGAATAGGTGGGTTGAATTGGTCTGCTGTTACAAAGTCTTGCACAATATTGACATGACTATCAAAAGTAACAATTGCTACTTCTACCCTTCTAGCTGCCAATGAATTTTTTAGTAGCTCATCCTTAAAACTCAGTAGGCCTTGATTTAAAGCCTCAATCCTTTCTCCTTGCATGGAGCCAGATGTGTCTAGCAATAGCACGCACGGACAACGTGGTTCTGGGTTTTCTGCAAATTCTACAACTTCATCTAGTTTTAATGTATCCAGCATAACCTTTTGTGTTATGTTATAGTCCAAAGCGTTACTTTCCCTTGCTCAAAGTATCATAGTCTCCCAGACTAGTACAACTACAAGTATGGTATTTTGCGGTAGATGGATAAAAATTCATCCATGCAAATTATTCCAATCAAATTATCTATTTCAGGAAACTTGAATCACCATATACTTTAGTTAAAGCTAATTAATCAGGGGGAGAAACATTATTTTTGGGTAGATAACCTATCTATCATTTATATCCAAATCATTAAGAATATAATATTCAATATATACATTTCTAAGAAATAAAAATTTAAAGATTTTATGTGGAAAATTTGCTAATTATCAACCAATCAGGAAACACAGTTAATACCGCAATGGGAAAATGTGTACCCTGTAATAATGAGAACAGAAAGTTTTACTCTTCTGGAAAATAGGAAAATATTTGACAGTCTAGTATTATTATGTAATTCACGGAGGATTAATTGATATAGCTGGAGGTAGATTTATGATATTTCATCATCAATTAGTTGGTTGATAGAGAAATATGAAAATAAGTGAAGGGAGAAAAACCTTTACCTTTGACCCAAACCAACTTACTAATTCCCATTTCTTGACCGAGCAGTATTGAGACATATTTCACCTAATCCAGAAATTCATTATTGCTCCAGACTCAATCAATAGTAAAGCAATTTTTCTTTAAAAACTGTAAAAATATGAATAATACTGGCACATTTACCAAACTATCTCCTAAACGTTTATTAAGACAGTTAAGCAATTCTTCTGACACTACTTGTTTACAAGTTTTAAACAATTCAGTGCTATGGTCAATATACTTAGACCAAGGCAAAATTATCTATGCCACTCATTCAGTAGAACCCTTTGATAGACTGGAACGGCATATACGTCGTCTAAGTCAGCAAATTCCCGTAATGAGTAATGAACTTCGTGTACAATTACGCATGACGTTTGAACCTGACTGGCAAACTCAGTTAATTGAACGTAGTGATGATGAACACCAACAACCGCCGGAATATCAAGCTATTTATTGGTTGGTGAATGAAAAACATTTACTCTCTCACCAAGCTGCGTTACTGATTCAAGAGTTAGTAAAAGAGGTAATCGAATCATTTTTGTTGATTAGAGAAGGCACGTTTGAATTAACAGCAACAGTTAATAGCCTACCGAAAATTTGCAAACTTGATGTTGATAGTATTATGGAACACTGCAAAAATCGGTTGCAAAATTTGCAGTCTTTCGCTCCTCAAATCTCTTCTCCTTATCAGCGTCCATACCTGTTGATTAACAGTAAATTTTATGATAAACAATTACCAGAATTACAGCAAAATATCACTACCTGGATGAAGGGTTTTAGCCTGCGTCATTTGGCAGTAATTATGAATCTCGATGAGGTGGAACTGGCTCGAACTTTATACCCGCATATCCTTCAGGGTTCGATTATTTTGCATGAACCGGATCCTCCATTCGATAAATTACCTAAAACCTTTGAAGATGTTTCACTAGCTCCTAGATACAGCACAATCAGAATTAATGGCAAATCGTTTAAGGTAGAAGCATCACCATCCATTACCCTGGGAGAGAACCCTGTACCTCAAGTTTCTGCTTTACCAAAAGAAAACCTTGAGCAATCAACCATACCCAATAACATACTAACTAATGGGGAAAACGTAACCGCTGCTACCATAACCGCTAAAAAGCCTTACAAAATTATTTCTGTAGATGATAGTCCGACGGTTCTCAAAGAAATCAGCCGTTGTTTGGAAGATGAAAATGTTGCTGTAGTAACTATTAATGATCCAATCAAAGCAGTGATGTCTATCATTAGGCATAAACCCGATTTGATTTTATTGGATCTGAATATGGCGGGAATTGATGGTTATGAGTTATGCCGAATTATTCGTAATAATTCAATGTTTAAGGAAATTCCCATTATTTTTGTGACTGGTAGTAAGGGAATTATTGATAAGGTGAAAGCAAGAATGGTCGGAGCTTCTGGTTATTTAACTAAACCTTTTACTCGTGCGGAACTGTTAAAAATGATTTTCATGCACTTGGCGTAAAGGTGACTGGGGAATGGTGACTGGTGACTGGTGACTGGGGACTGAGGACTGAGGACTGGGGACTGGGGACTGGGGACTGGGGACTGGTGACTGGGGACTGGGGACTGGTGACTGGGGACTGGTGACTGGTGACTGGTGACTGGTGACTGGTGACTGGGTTAAGATGAATAACCCAATTCCCAATTCCCAATTCCCAATTCCCAATTCCCAATTCCCAATTACCCATTACCCATTACCCATTACCAATTACCCATTACCAATTACCCATGACCCATTACCCATTACCCATTACCTGAGAACTGTGGCACAAGTTGTATTAGAAAACGTTTATAAAAGTTTCCCTCCCCGGAAGGGGGAAAGTGTGAAGACACAGCAGTCATCACCAGAAAAAGAGGGTGCAGATAGTATTAATGTCCTCAGACGCATTAATTTAACCATTGCTGATGGTGAATTTATGGTGTTGGTGGGACCTTCTGGTTGTGGTAAAAGTACCTTGCTGCGGCTAATAGCAGGGTTAGAGGTGATGACTGGGGGTAATATTTGGGTGGGCGATAGCGCCAGCGCGCCCGCAGGGCTTCGCCTAATTAATGACTTACCCCCCAAAGCGCGAGACATTGCAATGGTGTTCCAAAATTACGCCCTTTACCCCCACATGAGTGTTTATGACAACATTGCTTTTGGGTTACGTCGTCGTTTGGGAAATGGTGAAACAATTTCTACCCGTAATTTTCGTACATGGGGAGAGAATCTACTTGTGGGAGTGACTAAAAAACTACCCAAAGGACTGCGTTATCTTTCTCCAAAAGAACGCACAATAGAACAACAAGTGCTGAATGTTGCCCAATTATTACAAATTGAAAATTTATTAAATCGCCTACCTAAACAGTTATCAGGAGGACAAAGACAAAGGGTAGCATTAGGGAGAGCGATCGCCCGAAATCCTCAAGTATTTTTAATGGATGAACCCTTATCTAATTTAGATGCTAAATTACGGGCAGAAACCCGCACCCAAATTGTTAAATTACAGCGTCAGTTGGGGACAACGACAATTTACGTTACCCATGATCAAACTGAAGCTATGACAATGGGCGATCGCATTGCCATCATGTCTGGGGGACAAATTCAACAAGTCGCCCCTCCTTTAGAACTATATAATTATCCTGCTAACCGCTTTGTAGCCGAATTTATTGGTTCACCACCAATGAATTTTATTCCGGTAGAATTTCATGCACCTTTATTAATTACCCATGCTAATTTTCGCTTTACCCTCCCAGATGTATGGGGAAAAGCATTACAAAAATACGATGGACAAACTGTAATTTTAGGTATTCGTCCAGAACACTTAATGTTAAGTGTACCAGCTACCAAAAATTTACCAGTTAAAGTAGATTTAGTAGAGAATTTAGGAAACGATAGTTTTCTTGCTGTAAGAATATATAACCCTGATTTACCAAATACAGATGGTCAAACTTTACAAGTACGAGTTCCTCCAGATAGATTTATCAGTTTGGGTGAGCAACTTTGGTTATCATTAGTTTCTGAAAAACTCCACTTTTTTGACCTAGAAACCGATTTAGCCATATTTCCCAAAGGTAGGTAATAGGCGACTGGGGAGAAAAATTTTAGATTTTAGATTTTAGATTTTAGATTGGAGTTGACAAAAATAAATAATCCAAAATCCAAAATCCAAAATCCAAAATAAATAGCTCCTGACTCCTTGAACTTTGATTCTGAGATTATTAACTATCATCATTATCGGTTATGCCGATTTCTTATCCCTATGGCTATTACGGACTTCTACTTTTTGCTTACCAGCAACTTCCAGATAAGCTAAATCTTTAATTTTCTTGCTCAAGCTGCTAGGTGCTAAATGACTCTCTGACCTTTTCTCTGTTGGTGATGGAGCAATTTTCAAATTTTCATTCTGTTGAGGGTTAGACCGACTATTGCGAGAGTTTTCTTTGAGTAGTCGGTTATAAGTACGGTAAGGAATGTAATGCAAAGGATTGTAACCAACAAACCGCAACATTAACACACAAGCCCAAGAATACTTACCAGCGAGAATTGCTTCTATTACTTGGTCAAACTGTTCAGGATTGATTTTTTTGTCAGGGAGTCCACTATTTCCAGAAATGCCTTGATTCATAGTACGTTTGAGTTTTATTTCAATGAGGTAAATTGTCGAGTTTCTTCGAGTTTTATTGTCAAGTGCTATTTACAACTGCAATACACAAACTGCAATACACAAACTGCAATATCAGTTCACCACACCAACATTTACCAGTTGATCGCAGGAAGTGATATCGTACCTTCACCCAGTAATTTTGGTTTGGTTGATGACTATTTGTGAAACAGTTGTTGAATTAATTACAGGAATATATTGGTAATAGACCAGTAGCAAATGTTGAAAAATATAGATTCACCTTTTCCACAGGCACATCCAGAAATTTTACAACTTCTCAGCAGTTCCCGTAATTAAGAGCAAAAAAGCTATTCCTAAAACTGCTCTGTTGTGTTCGCTGCATCCAGATACGGTGAAGCAAAGTTTTAGTTTTGGCAATTTTTACTGCTAACTGGTTCGTTGTCTGTAGGTTTGGGAGCAACTTCCATAAACTAACTTTCAAAACTAAGCTGCTTGGGGTTGCTTGTTCTGCTCTAGCTTTTATCTTCCCCAGTGTCTTAGTTATTAAAGTTGTGATTTGCGTTGTGATTTGCGTTGTGATTTGCTTTCCTGGGATGTTATTGACTTGTGCTATCTTGCCTATACACTCCCACATCACAACTCTGAGTAAAAAATCTAATTTCTTCTCCCAAACTACATCAACAAAGGCTGAAAGTGCTTTATTCTCCCAGGATGTTGACTTGTTGCTTTTATTTTTAATTAATACGTCACTACTTTGGGGTAGGACTGATAAATTTACCGTTGGTGAAAGTACGAGACTTTCCCCGGATGCCTGACGAAAATGTAAATCAGAGCGTTGTATCCCTAAATTACCTCGTGGGCTTGGTGTTTCGACTGCATTTGACCTGATGATTTGTTTCATGACCTGACCTGTGATTGAAAACCTGACTGTTTTTAATCAAGTCTGTTTGCTGCTTTGCTGTATTGACCCTGTTGTACAGTTTTGTAACCTCGTCGCTGTGGTTGCTGGTGAAAGCAACTGCTATTGGTTACTTGTGTTCTGTGATTTTTGCTGACTCCTGAAAGAAAGGAAAAAATTTACCATCTTTCTGTAATTCAGCGGGTTTAGTAGATGCAGTTGTGTCTTCTAAAAATTCCACAAGCTGTAATTCAATAGATGTTCCCTGAATATTATTGTATAACTAGCCGCCGAAAATTATTAAGTCTTTTCAGTAAAGTTTCATAATTTTCCAGTCAGCTAAGAAGAGCATTCATATTGCCTTCTTAAAAGCTACATTCGTATTTATACTATTTTTTTTCTCTAATGTCATCTGCCACTTTGGCAGTCTTATAAGTTAAATTTACTGAATATCTCAGAATGTTCATTTAGCCAATGTGCAACTTTCACTTTTGTCCCATTTTTGTCAAGAAAATGGGGGGTAACACCCCTCATTTTATGAGGTTATCAAAGTTGATTATCTTGATTTTTCCGCCAATTATTACTATTAACTAAATTCACAAACCTTTATAAATTAAGCATTCTAGAGAATTTTATCAAAAAACAATACCGGATTTTTCATAAATTTCACTCTAGAAGTTTAGTGATTATATATTGTTATATGTTTTTCTTTTAGGTCTGATGGGAGAATCATTAGGGCTACACTTATTCTTAATGGCGGCTGGTAAATACATAGTAATAATTGTATATCAATAAGTCCGATCTTCTAAAAATTAAGTTGTTGTTGATACTATTTTATGATATACTACATTTATCGTCTTTATCACACAAAGTTACACATAAAAAAACACCCATAAGCGGGTGTGTTAAGAGAAAAAGTAATATATTAAACCTGCATTTAATCATGTAATCAAACCGCTCAATATAAATTAAGCGTCATCAGAGAATTGTGAATTTAGCTGAGTGAAAATTTTGAGTTTTTGTGAAGTCAAGTAACTCAGTTGCTAGGGAGAAAAATTATCATGTCAATTTTATTATGTGTAAATGTAAATCGTTAATTATGATGAGTTTGTGTTTTAGAGATTCTAAAAAATTGATACTTATGTGATTCAGTAGGTGAATTTGGTGATATACAAATTTTGAGATTTGGGCAGTAATTCACATTGGTTTTTACTTGCCAATCAGAAACCAAAGAGCTATAATATAAATCCCTAGCACTGGAACTCTTTTTTTATGAGTAACGGTGCAGTTGGTTGTAAACCTGAAACAATCAAAATCGTTGCTGCTGCTTTTTCTGACCCTACATAGACCTAGATTTTGTTTTGTACTAAATTTTGTACTATCTGGCTGGTTTTCAGTCAAGGTTAAACAACACAATTAAGCGCAGAAACTCATAGCATCTGACATGAGAGTAACTTTTATATTCTGAATGCCAGCTAATTCTATCAGGGTGAGGTAGGTTTTACGGTTTTTATATTGAATGTTCATTTTTCCAATGTTCCTGGAGATAAGTTTTAAGTGGGTTGTCCTCGATGCTTCAAAGTGAATTTTGAATTATTTATGTATCCTTTGGCACAAAAATGTTCGCATTCTGAGAAAAAGAGTAGTTATCTATAGACTTTGTTGATGAAACAGGTGTTCATTGCGTATTTTCAAACATGGGTATAGGGGTTGAGAACTTTCAACTATTACTATTACTGTTTTTTTCTCAGGATTCCGGAAATAACCAGAAAATAAAATCACATTTCTGCTGATACATTTTTTAACTATAAAAGATGTTTATTTACGACAAATCTTAAAAAAATCTAAAATTTTTACGTAAAGTTCTGCATAAGTGCTTGAGCGAAATGTTACCAAAGGATATGGGGAGGTGGGGTGATGGGGAGGGAAATAAATTCTTCCTTCTTCTTTCTCAACTCCTATTATCTTCTTACTGTCACCTGTCACCTGTCACCTATTCCCAATTCCCTCTTATACATTATTTAAAGCATAGGTAAACTGCCCAGATAGCCATTGCCCGTAAATACGTACTAGCGCGAAAAGTACCTGCTGCGGTGATAGCTTCCGGGGTGCGGAACTGTAAACCGTTTTCATAAACTTGTTTAACCACCGCTTCAGTTAAACGCAAACCTTCATTTTTCATCCCCATCTGTAACAAAAATGCAGCTAAACCAAAATTAATACCTGTCCAAACTTCTAGGGGATGGGTAGCGTTGGGGTTTTCTGGTGAACCATCGGGAAGGACACCGTTTGCAGCGCCAAATTTTCCATTTTGGAACTTGAGGAAACAAGCATTATATATATTAGTCAAAGCAGAAAGAGCGTTATCAGTGGGTACAATATCTGGTAAACTAAGCAAACGAGCATAAAATTGCCCACATAACTGATCAGCCATCACCACATTAGAACCACTTTCACTATCCAAACGGTAAAACTGACCATTCCACAGTTTTTCTTGATAAATTGGTTGTGATTGATTTAACCAAGTTTGATAGATTGATTTTTGGGAAGTTGTGTGTTTATGATCTTTGAGAATATCACAAATAGCGATCGCACTTTCTAACGCTGCTAACCACAAACCACCACAATAAGCACTAACACCATTTAACCGCCAATCGTCAAAAGTCTGATCCGGTGCGCCAGAATTTTCTGGTATACCATCTCCATCTAAATCAAATTGTTTCACATAATCCAAAGTTTGCACAATTGCATCCCAACATTCTGCGAGAAATTCGATATCATTTGCACCAGTAAATAGAAAATCGCGGTATACTTGCAAGACAAAATCACAACCTAAATCTTTCCACAAATTGCAATCTTGATAAGCAGTATAATTGGTTTTTTCCCAAACCCACTCATTAGGTGCGCCTAAGTCGTGAGGTGTAGCACCTGCTACTTTACGGATAGCTTGGGGACTTTCAGTGTTGATGGTGAGATAATAACCGATAATTCTAGTTCTATCATCACTTTGGGGAATTGCCCTAGCAAATGCACGCATAACGGCTTTTTCTAGTTCTGGGAATAACATTAATAACCCGAAAGAACCGTATAACCGCACATCTAAACTTTCATACCAGCGGTAATCTAAACATTCTAACACTGCAAATTGACCGATGGGGTCTTTTTCCGTTGCTGCACTCCAGAGAGTACCCCCACTGGTTAAGTCGTAGAGTTCGTTAAATAACGCCATTTTCAACCAGTCGGGTAAGTCTTCCCGGTTTAAAATAGGACTTTGCCAGTTTTGAATTTGCGATCGCCAATTATGATATTCTTTCAGTGCATGGGTAGCAATGTGCCAAGCGTTATCACCACTACAACCAAAAAAGTCTGTATATCTGCGATAATAGTTTACACCTTCTGCAAATTCTGTCACCGGAAAATCCCAACTTAACACAAAAGGAACTTCTAAAGTTTCCCCTGGTTGCAAAGTGAAACGCACAGCAACAGCAGCACCTAAACGAGTATTTTCATCTGTGGGAGTTTCATCTAAATAATTAGTTAAAGAACCATCTTTACTAAAAGTCTGCCAAATTTCCTCACCATTTCCTATAGTGTTAAAACGGGAATGATAAAATAATTCAACTTGATCATTTTTAGCAGTAGCAATACACCAAGTTCCATCACCTTCTTGGGGAGTTTCATTATTAGTAACTCGACCTAAAACACAACCTAAAAACTTATCATCTTCAACTAACCAATTATAGTTACCTTTACTTTCTCCCCATTTTGGTTGATATTCATAAACAGGACTGCCATCATCTCTAATTTTCACATCAGGAGATTTTAAAACATTGGTAAACCAACCTGCCATATTTTCCCAAGTTAGCATTATACTAACAGTAATTGGTTGGTTAGTTGGGTTGTGTGCAGTCCATAGGAAAACCGCTACAGGATAACTGGTTTCTTGGTAATTATTAGCCCAGATAGGTGAAAATTGTTCACAGGTTAATTGAACTGGAAAAACATTTTCATAAACAAACCAACTACGGGGATAAAGTGCATGATAAATTCCTACATTTTGTGGGGTGGGCATCTTGCCCGCCTCTTCTGATACCTTTGAAGAAGGTGGATAAAATTCCCAAGTTTGTAATGTGTTATCTTCTGGGGGTTGGGTAGATAATGCGTAGGTTTTGTCTGATGTAAAGATGCTAAATTGACAAGCAGGGACATTTTTAAATGTATGTTCTCCACCGTCAATGTGCCATAAATTGAAATCTCCGCGAGAGGAACGGCCGATACAACCTGCACCAAAACCACCTAATGGCATTCCGTGAAATGGTCCATCATCGAGGTTGCTGGGATAGCGGACGGTGTAGGGTTTTTCCCATCCTAAACCGATGGGGCGTTTCCAGGTGTAGGGGGGTATTTGGGGGTGGGTGTTCATGGTTTTGAGGATCACATTTTTGATGTTAATGCAGGGTAGCTGTTTATGTGGTTTTTTTCAAGTAGTTATGAGGTTGTTTTTTTCTCACGCAGAGGCGCAGAGGCGCAAAGGAAGAGAGGTTTTTAAGTGTATTATTATTTTTATTTCGCGCAAAGGCGCTAAGGAGCAAAGGCGCAAAGGTTGATTTATAATTTTAGGTTGAGTTATGGATAGGAATTTTATTTATTAGATATTTAATATGTGATAAGATGTAGTTTATTACAAGAGATCAAATAAGTCTATGATTACTCAAGTGATGATTCAACCCTCATCCTGGGTAGAGTCGGGAATTGAAATCAAAAAAGTTAGAGATTTGAATTTGTTTAAGTTTAGCTCTGAGTTACAGTCTCGTTTGGAAGAACTTTCTGAAAGAAAGAAGGCGGAAATGCTAACTGCAAGTGAAGAGGCTGAGTTAGCAGGAATATTAGAACTGGATAGAATTTTTACTTTATTGAATGCGAAAATAATTGCTGAATCATGACAGTTAATGATACGACCAGAAAATTAGTCAGAGAAAGAGCAAAATTTCTATGCGAATACTGTCATTCTTTGGAAGAAGCAAGTGCAGCTTTATTTGCAATTGATCACATTATTCCTCAATCTCTTCCTGGTTCATCAGATAATCCCGATAATTTAGCTTTAGCTTGTCAACGTTGTAACGGATATCGCTATAATTTCACAACGGGTATCGATCCGGAAACTGGAGATATCATTCCCATATTTAATCCGCGAAAACAAAAATGGTCTGATCATTTTATTTGGTCGGCTGATGGTTTAAAAATTATTGGTATTACTCCTACGGGAAGGGCTACTTGTAATCGTTTGGATCTTAATGATGAAAGGCATAATGAAGGTTCTATTATCAAAGCACGTCGTTTTTGGGTAAAAGGTGGTTGGCATCCTCCAGATGAAGACCCGCGTCAAAATGAGGATGATTGAAATGTTATATTTATGGCACTAGCAAAAAGGATTTTAGTCAGTTTTAACTGACTTGGGCTATTAGACTGGGAATTCATTCCCAGGCGGGTTAGAAGGCTAATGAAAGATGGTGAAAGATATCAATTTATAAATTAGTTCAAGCTTGATATACCTTGGTTTTTATCATACACAATGTCAATCTTTTCCATTTCTTGGATGAGGATATCTTTAATTTTCTCATAATCAAAATTTTCATATAGTGGAAACTTTTTTTGGCATAAAATTAGTAGTTCATCTAGCTCAGAGGGTGTTTGAAAAGTTTTTGGCAGTCAAAATTTAGGCAAGTCGCCTAACCATAATACGGATCATAGCAAGGTAGATAAAAGTCTCAGATGTTTCGGGCAATAATTCATAATCTCGGACTAATCGCCGACAACCCATCAGCCACCCAAAAGTGCGTTCTACGACCCAACGCTTTTTGAGCAAGACAAAGCCCTTGGTTTGTTGTGGTCGCAGAACTACTTGGACAATCCAACGACAAAAATTCATCACCCATTGCATGAACGGTTCGCCGTCGAAGCCACCATCTACCCAAATAGTGGTCAAACGGGATGCTTGCGTTTGAGACTGTTTCACCCGCTTGAGAACTTTTTTTCCGCCTTCTCGCTCACCCACATTCGCGGCTGTTACCAACACTCCTAAGACTAAACCCAAGGTATCGACTGTCAGAAATCGCTTACGCCCTGTAATTTTCTTGCCTGCATCAAAGCCCACTGATTGACTCACCATTGCCGCACTT
>NZ_JACJPT010000121.1:0-15220 GCF_014696195.1 Sphaerospermopsis sp. FACHB-1094
TTCAAGAGATGGCAAAGAAATTTTCAAATCTTCTCCTGACTCCTGACTCCTGACTCCTGACTCCTATGCCCTCACGGAAAGACTTTCTCAGCAACCCCTAGGTAAATGAGAGTCATGTTTCATATTTGTAATTTCATTACTACTTTTTTATATTAAAAATAGCACTTTCTAGTATTATCACATCAAATGTAAGGGTTTAGCAATGCTAAACCCCTACAATATTTTCATTATTTCAAGCTGTAGCAAACTCTGTGAAAACTCTTTTACTGGGATGATGAAAACCCAAAACAATATCATTTTGCGGTATTCCTGCTGATAGTAAATCATCAACTACACATAAATCTGTTGCATCTTCTTCTACCCAAACTTTGCCGTTTTTTATGGTAAAATAAATGATGATATGCTGTATTTGTTTTTTATCTTCCCAACCAAAACGAAACCACATATATTGATCTCTAGTTTCATCAAATGCTAAACGTTCACTAACTTCAAATTCACTATTTTTTGAAATTCGAGTATTGCTTATTTCGTAATATTCAGTCAATATTTTTTTGATAATATTCCGGTATTGTTCTAGTTTATCCATTTTTGAATTTCCTCCTTTTCTGTATTAACAACTATTAACAGCAGATGATTTTCCTGAATTACAGCTTGTACAGATTTGCGTTGAAAAAATTTCTCATAGACAACATCATCAATAGCTAAATAGAGTTTATATTCTGGTGCTGTAAGTTGAATGAGATTCCGATATACTATATATTGTCCCAAGGCGTTATGAAAATCATACATCAGCGATTTGCTGACAAAACTTTTAATTTCCACAACTATTTTCTGTCCTTGACGTTCTGCTGCAATTGGTTTTTCTGCTGCTAGGTCTGCGTATAGTTCAGCATCTTCATATTTGATAATATAAGGATCATCTGTGATAGTCCAACCGTCTTTTATCAATGCGTTTTTGACTTCGTTATGGTAGATATCTTTGGCTGGCATATTGGCATTATTTAATTATACTCTAATTGTAGTTTCAGGTAAGGGAAGTTAGCAATTCTTGATTCTCGGTTAGCAGCAGCAGCTAGTCGTTGTGGTGTTAGTTTGGTTGTTTTTGATTAGTTTAACTCATTGGTAGGGAATAGAAGAGAAATTCAGGGATGAGAATATTAAGTTATAATTGATTCAATAATTCCTGTACTATTTGGTATCCTTCAGTGTCGTTTTGTTGTTGAAAAAGTTGTTTTGACGTTTCTAAATCTTTAATTGCTTCAGGTTTATTACCTGTTAATAAGTAAATCACCCCTCGTCCACCGTAGGCCTTGGCATATTGAGGATTAATTATGATAGCTTGAGTAAAATCAGCGATCGCACCTGCTGTATCTTCTAATTGAGCTTTAGCATTTCCCCTTCTGTAGTAGGCATTGCCAGATTGAGGATTAATTGTGATAGCTTGAGTAAAATCATCAATTGCACCTTTTTTATCTCCTAATTCAGCTTTAGCAAGTCCACGGTTGTAGTAGGCATTGCCAGATTGAGGATTAATTGTGATAGCTTGAGTAAAATCATCAATCGCACCTTTTTTATCTCCTAATTCAGATTTAACAACTCCCCGGTCGTAGTAGGCATTGCCAGATTGAGGATTAATTGTGATAGCTTGAGTAAAATCATCAATTGCACCTTTTTTATCTCCTAATTTGTATTTAGCTTTTCCCCGGTTATTGTAGGCTGTGGTATATTGAGGATTAATGGTGATAGCTTGAGTATAATCAGCGATCGCACTTTTTTTATCTCCTAAAGCAGATTTATTGACTCCACGGTTGTTGTAGGCATGAGGATATTGAGGATTAATGGTGATAGCTTGAGTATAATCATCTATCGCTTCTTGATATTTTTTCAATTCACCTAATAGTTCACCTCGAACTTGATATATCGAGAAATCTTTTTGTTTATCCTTTTCTGCTTCTAAAATTGCTTGGTTAAGTGCCTGTATGCCATTTTCATATTTTTTTAATTGCTGAAAAATAAAACCCTTTAATAAATAAGAACGATAAAAACTAGGTTGTTCTTTAATTGCTATATTGATAGCATTTAAAGCTAAATCATATTTTTTTTGTAAAGACCAAATAAAAGCGAGATTATAATAGGCTTCCCAACCGTTTGTATCTTTGCTAACTGCATTTTCCATTGCCTTAATTGCAGCATTTTCTCTATTGCCATTTCGCCATAATTGAATACCATAGGTTAGCCATTGTTTTCCACTATCATTCACAGCATCAGGTGGGGAAAAAGTTCGTAATGATGCTAAAATAGTAGGATGTATATCCGCTGTTGTAGGTGCATTTTTAGCAATATTTAATTGAGGTTCAGGTAATTTCCATAAACCATCTTGTTGATAAAATAAAAAACTCTCTATAGACAACCCCAAACTATATCCTAAAACATTTGTTTCTGCGAAATTATGAATCCCAACTAATCGCCCTTCTGTATCCCAAATACCACCTCCACTCATGCCTGGATATCCTTCATTACTATATGCTAATTCATATCCTCTCGGTTTTGCCCAAAATTCATTTTGTTCTGTATTGCCCATAAATCCTACACTAAATAATGAAGGATGATTTAACTCTTCTCCTTTCCAACCATAAAGAAAAACATTTTGTTCCTTTAACTCATAATCCCCCAAAGTAGCAACTTGATAAACCTGAGAACTACGAAACTGTAAAACAGCCATATCAAGTCCCTTTCTCGTGCGAATAGTCTGATTATCCACCTGATATACTTGTTTATCAGGTGCAACAACTTCATACTCCTGTTTATTTTCCACCACATGAGCAGCAGTTAACACATAATAAATATCCTTATCCTTAGCAATAATTACCCCGCTACCAATACCACCATCAGCTTTTTTAATCTGCACCGAAGACAGTTTAGCAATATCTAGAACCTTAGCCGGAATACCCCCAATTTTCCTAATCACCCTCTCAGGAAATAAAGCTAAATCAGGTGCAGCTTCATCTACTAAATTAACTGCAATACCCCAACTATAATTACCCCATTCCTTTAAAGTCTTCTCATCAGGTTGTTCACCTTGTAAATAGCGAAAATCAGTTTGTAAAACCGGATTAGCAAGTTTACTATTTATCCCCACCAAATAACCCTTTTCATTAATAATTGCTCCTCCACTCATCCCCTGTTGAATATCATTATTATAAGCTATTTGCTGTCCTTTAATTAACGGCTGATTTAAAAATAATTTCGCTGTACCTGTGGTAGTTTGCAAATTACCTTTTACATATCCTCCAGCAAATACCTTTTCCCCTGGTTTAATATTCTCTTCCCCTAAACCAGCTACTAAATAAGTCGTTTCACTGCTAAAAGTCAACCTTGCTAAATCATATAAATCATCTTTTTTATTATCTTGTCTATCTAATTTTGAAAATTCCACATCATGAACTTGATTATCTGGAGTGACAACTTTCACAGATTTAGCATTTTCTATCACATGAGCATTAGTGAGAACAGTATAAAACCCGTTCTGCTTTTTGATAATTGTTCCTGATGCGGTTTCTCTGTCATCTACTATGACTTTTACAGTAATTTCTTTTAAGATATTATTTAATTCTGATTCTGATAAAGTCCCTGGTTTGCGTGCGAATAGGGAAGAACTACAACCAGTGATAATAATCGGAGAAGCGGGAAATAGGAGGAAGAAGAATAGGAAAAGATGGGATAATTTATAGAGGTTTTGAGGTAATTTCATAGATGGTACTCCTGGTATTTGATAATCTGTAATTTTGGCTACATTGAATAATTTTTGTTGGGTTGCGCTGTCGCTTAACCCAACCTACAGTTTTTATTGATTAGGTTGATTTTGTTGCAACCAATTCTCTAAATCTGACACAACAGAAAAATCTAACAAATCTTCAGCTAATGTTTCTATTTGTTCTCTAGTTAACCCTTCAATTTTTGGTAATAACTCTTGAGGAACTATACCAAAACGACGGTTTAATAGTCGCATAACAAGGTTTCTTTCTCCTATTTCTAATCCTTGCTCTTTCCATTCTCTAACTGCTCTAGGTTCTTCGGTTGGTATTAACATAGCTTCTATTTCCTCTCGACTGAATTTGAATTTGTAAGCAATGATCTTTGTGACTAAATCTATTATCGCTTCTTGCTCAAAAATGTCCACCTCAGTATTTTTTGTCTTTCTGAGTAAAAATTGAGCCGCTTCTATTGCTTTATCTTCAGGAGTCGTAGTTAACAACATTAACCCTATTCCTAAAGGTTGGTTTTCTAAATCTCCTAACTCATCCAAATAGATTCTTTTAACTTTGTAACTATCTACCAATACATCATGAATCTGGTAATTAGATGGTTCTAAACTCCGGGATGGGAAAATTATCACACCATACCAGTTATCATACCTCACTTGACTACGATAGAGAAATATCATTATTTCAGTAAAGAAACGATGATACAAATCTGGATCATCTTGAAATTGCACTTCGGCGAAAAATGCTATTTTCGGATTAGCATGATCTGGAGGTAAAAATACTCCATCAATTCTAAATGCTGTTTCTTTGACTTCAATAGAATCAAATTGATATTCTGCTGCTGTGGGTGGTTTCTCGTCTACCAGTTCAAATATTAAACTGGGAAATTGTTTGAATAATTGATAAAAAATTGTATCCCGTCTCATGGAAGATACTATTTCCCCCTATTTATTAAACACCTTGAAAATATCCACAGTACAAGTTAAATTAGCACCTGTTTGTTGTGGTAATGCACAGGAAGAATTTTGATATGCACTGGAAGCATCACCATTTAACACCGCAGTAAATTTTTTCAATTCATTATCAGCATCATCTGATTCTAATAATGTCAAAATCAAAGTATGACATTCTTTTCCTGTGGTGGTACACAAAGACTTAAATCTTTGATTAGGATTATTTTCCGCTTCCGAATAACCCCAAGTTAAAGTTGGCAAAGTTCCATTATCATAAGCATCTTGTAATTTTGGTGTGACTTCTTCACATCTCCGTTGTGGAGGAAACCCAGCTTTTACAAAGTCGGTGCGTTTCCAAACTATTAAATCTTTTGTTTTATCTTGATATTTAACTTTGGTTGTGTGTTCTCCATCATTGTCTGTTTCACAGAAGAAAACCACTTTTTCTGATTTTTCACACGCTGTTAATACAAGGTTTAAACCAAACAGGCTGATAAATAACAACCACTGATAATTTTTCATAATGGCAATTTTGGGTATACTCAATCATATCATGTTCGGTTAAATACTTATCATATTTGTTGAAGCTGGTAATAGGTAATGGGTAATAGGTAATTGGGACAAGGTAATTATTAACCAACGATTTATATAGTAAGTGATTACCCGAACTTGATATCATTACTGGTATTATAGTATATTTTCATGAAATTATTGTATATTTTTTTTTGTAAATAATTATTGAATTAATCACCTCGTTCCTAGTCTCCAGGCTGGGAACGAGATAAGGATATAATAGGGGTAGGTATGAGGGCGCTACTCCTACAGTTTAATTAGTTTAATTAATATCTGTTACCCAAGCTTTAATTACATAATCTCCTAATCCCTCATTTTCTGATTTAATTTTTAATTCATACTCACCTTTTTCTACCATAATCGAAGCTGTAAAATTATTATCTTGAGTTGTCACATCTTCTACTTTCATAAAACTCTTATTTTCTAATTTACTAATTGTGAAAATAGGACGAAAATCTTTACTGACTATTTCCACTGTTAAATATTGTCTTCTCTCACTTTTAAATCTGTAAACATCAAAATGTTTACCACTGACTAATTCTTTTTGATCAGAGGATATCAATTGACCTATTTTTTCTGTACCATTAGCTATTAATTGTTCATTCGGTTTTGGCAATATGTAGATGACAGCTATGACTACACTCCTAATGAGGATCATTCCTGAAATTCCCAGAATTATTAATTTAATTAATTTCCAGGGAATAGGAGGTTTGGGGGGGTTGGGTGGTGGTGTTTTAGTTCGTGTTAATGCTGTTAATGCTTCCTGTGCATTTTTAAAGCGCTTTTTATAGTCTTGACAAATCATTTTATTTAAAAAATCAGCAAATTCAGCACTCACATTTGCTTTGGTTTGCCAATCTGTGGCTAATGTGGGTATAAAATAAGGATCTTCTCCAGTGATTGCAAAAATTCCAATCATGCCGATAGAATAAATATCACTAGCAAAAGATACCAATCCTAATACAATTTCTGGGGCAATATATCCCTGTGTTCCTCCTAAAATAGATCCAATTTTTGTCCCTGGAACTGTGATTTCTTTCACTAAACCAAAATCAATGATTACTAATTTATGATCTTCACTTCTGCGAATAATGTTTTCTGGTTTGATATCTCGATGAATGACTGCATAACTTTTGTTATTAGTGATCTCTTGGATATATTCAAAAACTTCTAAAATTTCTATCAATAAAGATTTAACTTTATCTTCTGTTAATTTGTTTCCTTGTTTAATTTCTGCTGTTAAAGGATGTCCTTCTATATATTCCTGTGCATAAAATTCTTCTCCTAATTCTGTAAACTGTTCATGCATGGTAGGAATTTGATTATATGTTTCTCCCAGGTTGGCTAAAGCTTGGGTTTCTCTTCTAAAAAGTCGTAAATATTTATCCCAAACATGATTAATTTTCTCTTGTTGTTCTGCTATTGGTAAATGTTCAATTTTCAATTTTTCAGCTGTGGGTTTTTTCAGTTGTTTGATAACTAAAATTCTTTGATTGGGATGATTGCGATCTCTAACTTTATAGGTAATACCAAATCCGGTTTTAGTAGATAAAATTTCTAGGATTTGATAACGTTCTCGGAGAATAGCACCAATGGGTAAAATGTTATTCATATTGATGTGTAATTTTGTAAATTTTTATGCCAATCTAGCATTTTTAAAACAAGAGCAATTTTGCTGTAAAATAAACCTGTCAAATAAATGTTACATCACAAATACTCAGATCCCCGACTTCTTCAACAAGTCCAGGATCTATATCTCGTAAACACTAAAATCATCACTAAAATCATAATGAATGAAATTTATACAACTGATGTCTTAGTAGTCGGTGGGGGAACAGGTGGAACTGCGGCCGCTATTCAAGCAGCGCGGAGAGGTGCTAAAACTATTCTTGTCAGTGAGTTTTCCTGGTTAGGTGGAATGTTAACATCTGCTGGCGTATCTGCTCCTGATGGTAATGAATTAAAATCTTTTCAAACTGGTTTATGGGGATCATTCCTTAAAGAATTACGCAAAAGACAACCCGGAGGTCTAGATAATAGTTGGGTGAGTTTTTTTAGTTATCAACCCCATATAGGTGCAGAAATTTTTGCAGACTGGGTGAGAGAATTACCGAATCTGCAATGGATTTCCGGGAAAGTACCGTTAGAAGTTTTACGCAACGCAGATTGTATTGCAGGTATCCGCTTTGCAGATTTCACAGTTTACGCCCAAGTCATCCTTGATGGTACAGAATTAGGAGATGTATTAGCTTTAGGAGATGTTCCTCACCGTTGGGGATGGGAACTTAAATCAGAGTATGGAGAACCTAGCGCCCCAGAAACTTTTAATGATCTGACTGCAAAATACTCTGTACAATCACCGACATGGATAGTAGTCATGCAAGATTTTGGGGAATGTATCGCCCCGGAAATTACCAAAGCGCCTAATTATGATCCATCTTTGTTTACAGGTGCTTGGGATAATTATGGACCAGAAAAATTTTTAAACTATGGACGATTGCCCGCCAATTGGTTTATGATGAATTGGCCGATTTGTGGCAATGACTACGGCCAAAAAGCCAACCGTTTGCTAGAGTCAAAGATAGCAAGACGTGAGTTTTATCAAGAATGTTTCTGGCATAGTCAAAACTTTGCCCATTATATTCAAACTCACCTTGGTAGACGCTACGGTTTAGCCGAAGGAGTTTTTCCTAGTCTCTCTCCAGCTTTTGCACTTCATCCCTATTTTCGGGAAAGTCGCCGCTTAGAGGGACTTGTTACTGTCTCTGAGCAAGATATTCTGCCTATTGGAGACGGTCGAGTTGCAGCTAAGTTTGATGATGCGGTTGCTATTGGAAACTACGCCAATGATCACCATTATCCGGGTGTTAAGTTCTCACTACAACCTAAGTCTATTCGCTGGGGTGGACGTTGGACAGGAACACCTTTTACTATTCCCTACCGTTGTTTAGTTCCCAAATCTACGGATGGTTTGCTGGTGTGTGAGAAGAATATTTCTGTCTCTCACATTGCTAATGGAGCAACTAGACTACAACCTGTAGTTATGGGTATTGGTCAAGCCGCAGGGATGGCCGCTGCTCTCTGTTGTGAGTTAAATTGTCAGCCCAGAAATTTACCAGTAAGGATGCTGCAAACAGCTTTATTGACAGATGAGCGATCGCCAACAGCAATTGTTCCCTTGTTCAATTTACCAATCTATCATCCAGAATGGTTAAACTGGCAAATTCATTATTTGAATCACCCAGAAACTTATCCTCTTGATGGTAATTGTCCTTGTTTATCAGTTGATCAGTTTGATAATTCTCATCTTGATTGTTTCATAGGAATTTTTAATTGCTTAGGGCAACAAGATTACAGATTTACTATCACAAACCCAACAGAATTATTACCTAAGACTTGGCAGATTGTAACTTTGGAATCATCTGTAGATGAGCAATTGCAAGTCTTGAGCCAAAATCAAAAGCTCAAAGTTTGGGGTCGAGCAAATTCATCTGGAAACTGGCTACTTGTCGAATATATCGACGAAGTATCAAATTGATTTTTTTACAGTTACATACAATACTTTTTTTCAAATTGTCCGGATCTTTAGATCAAAGCTAAGTATCAGTGAAGTAGAGAGTTCTAAAATAGACATCTACTATGCGTGCTGCAATTTCACTTTTAGTATCGAGTCTGGTATTCGGCTCCTTAGCTTTTAATTACGAAGCAAAGTTCACTAGCCTTTGCTGTTTGCTGATTGCTAATTTTGGTTCAGAAAAGCTATTTGCGGACAATTCTAAACCCGGTCCCAACCAACCAGAACAGCCAGCACCCCATCGCGGTAGTGGACGCAAAGAGTCAATGGAATTTTTTAGCAATATCCATTCCTTTGTTTAACCCTCATAGCTTCAGACTGCTTGTAGGAGAATTCGTTATCAGCAAAGCAATCAAGTTAGGGAATGACTGGGTGTTTATCGTTCTTGACACAAGTGATAGAACAAAGACATAGACAGTTAAAGCACTACATCGCTCATCCAAAGTTCCAGATTTTATTTTCTTTGACAGAGATATAAACAGTTACAGCACTACATAACTCAGTCATCGTTCCAGATTTTATCTTCTCTGGCAGAGACTTAAACAGTTACAGCACTACACAAATGCACAAATAATCAACAGTTGAGTATTTCCTAAAAACATCCGGTAATTGTGGTAAACCTGGCGTAGATTCGGACTTAGTGCATCATATAGGTACTCATCTGCCCTTTTTCAACCGCTTCTGTGTTCCTTATAGTATCTACAAGTTGAAGAGGCAAGGGAGAAAACCACGGTGAAAATAGGATTGTTCTTGCTGTGATGAACCCGTCAAATTTGGTGTGATACCAAGCCAGTTGGAATATTGAGTATTGTTGGAAATTCATGGAAGAGCCGATTAGTTTAGAGGCAGGTTCACACATCTATTAAGAGTAGTGAATACGATTTGTGACTCTGCCTCTACTATTAATTCAAAATCTCAAATCCCAAATTGGTGTGATGGACTGTTAGCAGTTATTTTCCTAATATTATCCTGAACAAAATGAGTATTTCGGCTTTGCTTTAAGCTGGTTTATAAGCAATAAAATATTTGCTCAAAAAGTGAATTTGTGTCTCTATATTCTCAAAACCGGCTTTCTCTAACCGTTCTACTAAATCATCAGTAGTGTAATGTTTGTAGTATGGTTCATGGAACATTTTTGAGAAACCATTCATCATCTCAGCAAATTCTGGTGAATCACTCATTTGAATTGAATCACAGATAATAAAAACTCCTCCTGGTTTGGTGACTCGAAAGCATTGCTCAATCACTGTTTGACGCACTGCTGCTGGTAACTCATGGCAGAGGAAAACAGACGTTACAGCATGGAAATAATTATCTAGATAAGGTAATTCTTCGGCATTTGCTTGCAAAAGCTGAGGCAATTCGCCGGGATTTTCAGATAAGATTTGATTAGCCTTCCGCAGATAAGCTGGTGATAAATCTGTACCGAATAAAGATGCTTCAGGCATAGCTGATCTCATCAACTTCAGAGTTCGCCCCGTGCCGCAAGCTACATCTAAAATGCGGATTTGTTTTTGAGAAATTCCCTGAAATTTTTGCAGTCCACGTTTCAGGGGTGCTAAAATACGTCGTCTCATCGGATCAGCTGCACCACCAAAAAGAAGCTCTACCTGTAAATCATATAAGTTGGCAGAGGATTCGCTTAAATAACCATCGGTTTGGTGATGGAAGTTTTGCAAATAATAACTAGGGTATCCTTCTTGATCTGTTGTTGAAGAGAAATCTTGATATCTACCTTGTGTGATGCGTTCCCATACCTGGGGTAAATCTAGCCAAAGCAGTGGATAGTTAACAAAAAAGTCTGCCCACTGATTATCAAATAACACACTTTCAGGATATATCCCTTTTTGGCTATCTTGCCAATCTGCTTCTATTAGCAGGTTTAACCTGTTTTGTAATTTGGCGATCGCCTCTGGAGATGCTGGTTTCACCCGTCCTACTGTGGGGTAAACTACATTTTTTAATTGTGTACTTAGGAGTTTATGACCCAAGCTAAAGTAGTTTTTGCTGTGTTGCAGACTCTCATAAGTTAGCTTTGTCAAGTTTTTATACATAAATAATCCATTAAGTTTTGTGGACTTTAATTATTTTATGTAAAGAAATGTGAAAAATAAAGTCTTTTTTCTCATGGAGGTAGGTTGATGGCAACAAGTAGACAGAATTTAAACAGAACCTAAATTGTCTGTTATTGTCTGTTCTCAATTGCCAGTTTTCCCACTGAACCCAGCATAAATACTCATTTTCTGCCGATCAAAATGTTCAGAGGGATTTATCAAGTTAAAGGCTTAAACATCTTGCTAGGGAATGATTACAGCCTTTGATTTTATTAATTTTCCGCAACAGCGATCGCCTCATTTATAAATTTTTGTAACAAAAACTTGATTCAGTATTGTAAGTTACAGAATTTTTGGTACTATAAATATGTGAGGCAAAAAAAGAGCTAGTCCTAAGCTGACTATTTTATAGACAAAACTATACTTATGTTGACAAGCATTGACATAAGTGAGTTAAAAAAATCGCCCACTTGATATATAGTCCTGCGATATCAAGTATTGAATTAAGACTATTGCCAATGCGAAAACCAAGCAATGATAGCGGTAGTCTTTCTTGTAAATCTCAACTTGAGAAATATCGCGTCTGGCTAAGGCGTGCAAGTCTACTGAGGGATAACTGCTCCCATGCTCCCGTTGAAGTAGAAAGTAAAGTCTAGCTTTGTCTAGGTTTTATATACCAGTTAATCATCTAAAACATCTATTACTAAAAACTAGAGAGGACAAAAATATGTCTATTCAAGAAAAATCCCGCGCGTTAATGGTACGTCAACATCAGCAAGTTAAGAACCGTCAACAATCCATGCTGATGCGTGCTACCCAAGAACTCGGTCTTCCTGAAGAGCTATGTCATTATTGGAATCCCATTCAAGGGAAGGTAGATCCTACTACACAAACACTTTATAGCCGGAGTAATGCAGCGATGAGCTAGTCCTAAGCTGACTATTTTATAGACAAAACTATACTTATGTTGACAAGCATTGACATAAGTGAGTTAAAAAAATCGCCCACTTGATATATAATCCTGCGATATCAAGTATTGAATTAAGACTATTGCCAATGCGAAAACCAAGCAATGATAGCGGTAGTCTTTCTTGTAAATCTTAACTTGAGAAATATCGCGTCTGGCTAAGGCGTGCAAGTCTACTGAGGGATAACTGCTCCCATGCTCCCGTTGAAGTAGAAAGTAAAGTCTAGCTTTGTCTAGGTTTTATATAGCAGCTAACAGTCTTGATTTGAGTAGATAGGTGTTAAAAATTGTCGTGACGCTGCAATCAATATTTTGGCGAAGGCACTAAAACAGACAGGCTATGAAATTGAAGAATAAAAAAGCCACCCTCTGAGGTGGCTAAAAATTGATAAGGGGTACAAGTAGGTTGTACTCCTTTTGCGTTTGATATCACAACGAAAACCGCTATACGGCTTGCAATTAGCAATCGTAATATAAGAAGAATTCGTAGGGATGAGGACGCAACTGCATTTGCTTAACTTCGTTAGCAAGCTTGTAGTCAATCCAGTTTTGGATGAAATCTTCTGAGAATACACCAGTTTCAGTTAAGAAAGCGTGGTCATTTTCCAATGCTTCCAAAGCTAATTCCAAAGAACCAGGAGTAGAAGGAATCTTAGCTAGTTCTTCAGGAGACAGTTCATAGATATTTCTGTCTAAAGGTTCACCAGGATGGATTTTGTTCTTAATACCATCAATACCAGCGCAAAGCATAGCTGCAAAAGCTAAGTATGGGTTAGAAGTAGCATCAGGACAGCGGAACTCTAACCGTTTAGCTTTGGGGTTGTCACCAGTTAAAGGAATACGTACAGAAGCAGAACGGTTTCCTTGAGAATAAGCCAAGTTAACAGGTGCTTCGTAACCAGGTACGAGACGTTTGTAAGAGTTTGTAGTGGGGTTGGTGATAGCCAATAAAGCTGGAGCGTGTTTGAGGATACCACCGATGTAGTAAAGACCCATTTCGCTCATACCTGCATACTTGTCACCAGCAAATAGGGGTTTACCATTATTCCAAATGGACTGGTGACAGTGCATACCAGAACCATTATCACCAAAAATAGGTTTGGGCATGAAAGTAACGGTTTTGCCGTATTTTCTCGCCACGTTTTTGATGACGTATTTGTAAGTCATTAACCAGTCAGCAGCTTCGATCAGCTTACCGAAGCGGAAACCAAGTTCACACTGACCACCAGTAGCTACTTCATGGTGTTGTTTTTCAATGGGTACGCCACATTTAGCCATTGTCAACAACATTTCTGTTCTGATGTCCTGGAAGGTGTCTGTAGGTGGTACAGGGAAATAACCTTCTTTGAAACGGGTTTTGTAACCCAGGTTAGGACCATCTACTTCACCATTTTTACCCTTTCTACCTGTGTTCCAACGACCTTCTACAGAATCTACATGATAGTAGCCTTCGTTAGCGGTTTGGTCATAGCGGACATCATCAAAGATGAAAAATTCCGCTTCTGGACCGAAAAAGGCAGTGTCACCAAGACCTGTAGAAGCAAGATAGTCTACTGCTTTTTGGGCAATCACACGGGGACAACGGTTATACCATTCGCCTGTGCGTGGTTCTTTAATGCTACAAATAATACTTAGAGTTGGTTCTGCCATGAAAGGGTCGATCCAAGCTGTGTTGGGATCTAACACCATTGTCATGTCAGATTCTTCGATACCCTTCCAACCCCGGATACTAGAACCATCGAAAGGTACACCGTCAGTAAATGAACTTTCGTCAATTTGGTTATAGTAAACCGTGAGATGCTGCCAAGTTCCTGGTGTATCAATAAACTTCAGATCGATCATCTGAATGTTTTGGTCCCGAATCATTTTCAAGACTTCTTGTGGCGTTGTCATTGTTACTCCTTCTGTAGCCAATTGTCTAAAATAAAATCAGTTTCTGCCAAAGCATCTTAACTGATATAAAAAAGCTAACTATTGCTAACGAAAGCCAGCTTTTGCTTCCTGTTTCATCCTAACTAAAAGTGTTGGAACTATTTAGTCCACAGGTGAACACGGTTAATTTAACCGCTTTTTCCTGAAATTAGTTGTAGCCAGACCATGACAGTCATAATTTTTACTTACCACAACTAGATGTAGAGACGTTATGTATAACATCTTTACTGGGATAAAATATATCCATAGTCACCAATTTACTACCATAATTGGCTAGTAGACCGGGTGAATTAACCCAAGTTTTGACACACCACCTTAGATATCGTAAAGAGTAGAGATAAGATAATTATGTATTTTTTGTTACAGATTGTCTGGTTTATAGGTTATGTTAACCTTTCTTGCTAAATCTGCACAAAACAAGAAACTTCATCTTATCGGGGTCAACTTTGGCTTAAAATCCTTATGTAATGGATGAATACTTTTGTGCCACAACTATTTTATGGCTATGGCACAAAACTTTACAGGTGCAAGAGTGCAACCAAATTAATATCAAACCATAGCATAGTCACGATTGGGAGAAATACAGAATGCGCGATGCAGTTACAACTTTAATTAAGAATTATGACGTAGCCGGAAAATATTTTGACCGGAATGCGATTGATAGTCTTACGTCTTATTTTGCAACTGGTACAGCTAGAGTACAAGCAGCAGCAGCGATTAATGCTAATGCAGCAGCTATTGTGAAACAAGCTGGTTCTAAGTTGTTTGAGGAATTACCCGAATTAATTCGTCCTGGTGGTAATGCTTATACAACTCGCCGTTATGCTGCTTGTTTGCGTGATATGGATTATTACCTACGTTATGCTACTTACGCGCTGGTGGCTGCTAACATGAATGTGTTGGATGAGCGTGTTTTGCAAGGTTTACGGGAAACTTATAATTCTTTGGGTGTTCCTATTGCTCCCACAGTGCGCGGTGTGCAAATTATGAAGGATATTGTTAAGGAGCAGGTAGCGGCTGCTGGTGTGCCTAATACTGCTTTTGTGGATGAACCTTTTGATCACATCACTCGTGAGTTGAGTGAACAGGATGTGTAATGGCATGAGGCAGGAAGTAGAAGGCACAAGGCAGGAGGCGTTAATGTCTTTTTCGTCATTTTGTTTTCATTGTCTGTTGATGTCTGCCATTTTGCGTTGATTAATTTTAGATATCAAAAGATTTTTGCGATCGCACTTTGGCTATTTAGTCAAGGTGCGTTTACTTTTTTTGATAATTATCAGAATCGGGATGTTTATTCAGGTGATGATAAAATAAAAAAAAGGGCGGTAAAATACCGACCAGGAGTATTAATATTAAATTAATGAAAACAGATACTATATTCTACCGCTTATTTCAAGAAATAC
>NZ_JACJPT010000122.1:0-15201 GCF_014696195.1 Sphaerospermopsis sp. FACHB-1094
CATGGTAAAAATAGACAACAAACAGACAGTTTAACAGAAGAGGGCAAAGCATTGGCAATTTTACATTATCGAAATCAATAAAGATGTTTGAGCCAATGCTTTGCCCCTACAGATGGGACAATGAAAATTGTATTGATTGAGCGATCGCACCACATTATATAATCCTGTAGGGGTGAAGCATTAGCATGGTAAAAATAGACAACAAACAGACAGTTTAACAGAAGAGGGCAAAGCATTGGCAATTTTACATTATCGAAATCAATAAAGATGTTTGAGCCAATGCTTTGCCCCTACAGATGGGACAATGAAAATTGTATTGATTGAGCGATCGCACCACATTATATAATCCTGTAGGGGTGAAGCATTAGCATGGTAAAAATAGACAACAAACAGACAACCTATATCAGCGAATGCTTCACCCTGTTCCACTATGCAGTTTAACAGAAGAGGGCAAAGCATTGGCAATTTTACATTATCGAAATCAATAAAGATGTTTGAGCCAATGCTTTGCCCCTACAAATAGGACAATGAAAATTGTATTAATTGAGCGATCGCACCACATTATATAATCCTGTAGGGGTGAAGCATTAGCATGGTAAAAATAGACAACAAACAGACAGTTTAACAGAAGAGGGCAAAGCATTGGCAATTTTACATTATCGAAATCAATAAAGATGTTTGAGCCAATGCTTTGCCCCTACAAATGGGACAATGAAAATTATATTGATTGAGCGATCGCACCACATTATATAATCCTGTAGGGGTGAAGCATTAGCATGGTAAAAATAGACAACAAACAGACAACCTATATCAGCGAATGCTTCACCCTTCCCCATAACCATGACGCTATTAACAGGAATTTAATTTATGCCTTATAATCCCGAAATTCACCACCGTCGTTCCATCCGATTAAAAGGATATAACTATTCTCAAATAGGAGCATATTTTGTCACTATTTGCACCCATCACCGTAATTGTTTATTTGGTGAAATTGTCGATGGTGAAATGAAATTAAATACAAATGGTGAGGTAGCAAGGGGTTGTTGGTTATCTATTCCTCGGCATTTTCAAAGTGTAGAGTTAGATGAATTTCTGATCATGCCCAATCATGTACATGGAATTATTATCATAGTTAAAAGTGAAGCAAAGCAAGATTTTTCACAATCGTTTTCTGATGGGAAGGGCGAAGCATTGGCAAATTTCAATTATCAACAACAACAAAATTTATCGAGCCAATGCTTCGCCCCTACGGTCCCTGGAATTAAACAGGTGAAAATTAATGGCACAAAACCACAATCTTTGGCAGCAATAATTCAAAATTATAAATCTGTTTCTACAAGGCGGTTGAATCGCATCAATAAAGCTCAAGGAAATGTGATTTGGCAACGTAATTTTCATGAACATATTATTCGTAATGAGGAAGAATTACAAAATATTCGTCAGTACATTGTCAACAATCCAATAAATTGGGCAGAAGATGAGGAAAATCCTGTAAATGCTAATTAGCGATCGCCTTCATTATTGAATTATTAGTCAAAAAAACCCCCTGTTGGGAGGCTAAAGACAACTTATCAATTGATAATTGATAATTGATAATTGATAATTGTTTTATTCAAGGCTTCCGCCGTGAGCGTCAGTGGTCAGTGAGCCTGTCGAACTGCCGAACGGTTTCAAACCTCCCCTTTCAAGTAAAAAAAGCAGAAAATTTAGCTTTTTTAATCCTCGGATTTTCAGGTACAGGTAATTGTCCATTATTGAAAAACCTAAACCAGCACAACAGCAATTGATCCGCCTAAAGCCGCAGAAATACCAGAAACAACCGCCGTCGCAAACAACCACCAAGCAGCATTAGCAGCAGCTTTGCGGGTTTCTTCTGCTTGACGTTGTGCTTGATGTTTTACCTGTTCTAGCCGATGTTGTGCTTCATGTTGTAGCTGTTCTGCTCTTTGTAAAACCATATTCCGAGCGTGTTCTATTCTGTCAATAATGCGGTTAACATCTGCCTCAGAAATATCTTCACGGGAACTGAAAATAGCTACTAAAGTTTCACGATTGAAATGAGACAAGCGATCGCGCAATGCTTCAAACCCAGCTTGAGGATCTTCAAATAATTGACGGATATCATGCTGTATTCCTTCATAATTCAATTCTGGACGTTCTAGAGAATTAAGATAATTACGAATCCTGGCAAAAATGCTTTCAATTGCATCTTGAATCCTTCTTTGAATACTCCGCACCTGTTCTACAAATTGTTCACGCACTGAGATCATATTATCAGCAATTCTCGCTGCTTCTTCATCAGTAATATCTTCCCGAATTTTCAACAAAGCGATAATTGTTTCTCTATCGAAATGGGAAAGGCGATCGCTGAAACTTTCCATCCCCACTCTGGGATCATGCAACAATAAATGCAAATCTCTTTTAATTCCTTCTGGGTGCAATTCCTCTTTACCCGTATGTCGTAAATACTCCTGCAAATAAGTTTGAAAATTTTGCATTCTTTGTTGTGTTCTTGTCGCTAACCGACGGGGCGCACGGACTATATTTCTAATTGATGTCTGCACAGTATCAATGATTTGATTAACTTGTTCCTCACTCAAGTCTTGACGTTGACTTAACAATTTCACCAAAGTATCTCTATCAATCCGCGATAATCGGCGACGCAATACCATAACACCCTCTCTAGGGTTTTCAAACAACCTTGTGAAATCTCGTTGAATACCTTCAGGATTCAATTCTTCCTTACCAGTATTTCGCAGGTAATCTGCAATAGTCGTGGTGACAGAATCATATTGTTCCCGTGCTTTTTCCCCGACAAATTGCGGTATGTGGCGGATGCTATGCCATGATTCTTCTACTACATCAATAATTTGATGAACTTGTGCTTCTGTTAAATCTTGACGTTGACTTAATAATTGCACCAAAGTATCTCTATCAAAGCGAGATAACCGCGTCCGAATGGCTAAAATTCCCGCTTGGGGGTCTTCTAAAAGTCGTTTTAAATCAGCGCGAATAGCATCAGGGTTTAATTGTTCTTTGCCTGTATTTCGCAGATATGATTCCACATTTAACCAGAGAGTTTCCGCTTGATGTTGTGCCTGTTGTGCCAGTCCTAAAGATTCTACCAACACGCGATCGCGCTGCATTTCCAATTCATCTAAAATCGGATCTAAATCCCGTTCTTGAATATCATTGCGTGCTAACAGAATCTCAGCCATTTCTTCCCGTTCAACTTGTGCTAGTCGTCGGGATAAAGTTTGATAATCTGCTTCTGGATCTGCCAACAGCGGTTTAAAATTATTCTCAATTCCTGCTGATGTTAAATCTGCTTTCGGAGTCACCAGTAAATAACTTTCCACTCGTCTTTGCAAATCTTGGACAATTTCTCTTTCTTCCTGCGCTGTTACTATTACCAAAACCTCATCCCGCACCATTACCAATTGATCAGCAATTTGGTAAATTTGTGCTTGAGCTAATAATCCCTTAGCTTGCAAAATATTGATAAAATCTTGACGGTTAATTTGCTCTAATTCCCTACGTATTACCCCAGGATCAGCCGCAGGATCATAAATCACATCTCGAAATTCTTGGGCAATTCTTTCTTGACTGAGTTGCCAAGGATAAGAGTTAAGTAAGTAGTTGTCAATATCTGCACGAATGGGATTATAAGGTTGTTCTGTAACTTGTTCTATGACTTTTTCTCTAGCAGTATTTAAGGAACGCCAAATTTTTTCTACATCTAAATCAGACAAATCTGCCCTACCTAACACTACCCCAGTCAGTGCTGATATTGCTTGTTGCATCATTCCTGGTTTTTGTTCTGTTTCTTTGGTAGAGTGAATTTCAGCAATTAATTGGTCAAGTTTGGCGTTAAGTTCATCGGTTTTGGGTTGTCCCGAAGGAAGGGATTTCAGATAGTTTACCAACTCACCTAAACTTTCTTTCGTAGGTTTTTGTTGACTCACTACTTGTTCCCAAACATTTTGTAAAGCGTCAGCAATGCGGTTAACTTCTCGTTTGGATAAATCGGTGCGACTGTTAACTAAATCAACAAACTGTTGACGGTCGATTTTTCCCAAGTCTGGACTGGTGGCGATCGCTTTAAATTGTGGTTCATTAAGTAAGCTTTTAAACTCATCCCGAATCTGCGATATATCAAGTTCTGGGGGACGTAGTTTTTCTATGTAATGTTCTACGTTTTGGCGAATACTTGCGGGGGGAATGGCGCTTCCTAATTCCCGACGCACCGCCGAGGCAGCCGCTTCCGCAGTAGCTACCACTTGCTGATTTACAGACCTAGCGCCTAATGCAGCTGTAGCTGTACCCATAATCGCCTGAAAACTGGCAGTAGCCGTATTCACAACCGAACCTATTAAAGAACCAACTGTAGTTGAACTTACCCACATTAGTAATAGAAAATACGCTCCCCAAATGACTAAACCTAAAATTGCTCCTAATCCCGGATCTAAAATTAATAAACTCAATTTTACAGCTAAGAAACAAGCGATGAATAAAGCAATTGTGACTGTAACTAATGTCCAAATTCCCAACCTCGTGCCAATTTTGCGAATTGTGCCACCAAAACTTTCAATTTCCTGAGATTCTGAAGGATGTCCCAAATAGGAAATACCCGCAGCAATTGAGAGATTAGTTAACACTAATTGAAAGGCAAAGGCGAGAATTACTCCAGAAATTAAAGCCACAAAAAAGCGCGGACCCGATGTGAGAATCGAAGCCTGTGCTGGTGTGACGTTGGGAGTAGTTACAGGTACTTGTGCTATCCACAATAAGTGTTTGTATAGTTCCTGCATCATTTCTATTTCCTACCTCTAAGTTTAATTTTAAGTTTAATTTAAATTTGCACTGCCAAGTTAGTGTTTTACTCCTGACTCCTGTACGGGCGAAGTAGGGGCGAAGCATTCGAGCGATTAATGATCGGTATTTCCCAAAGGATATTTTCCGAATGCTTCGCCCTTACAGGGCGATAAATTATCAATTTTATGAAAAGGGAGAAGCATTCGAGCGATTAATGATCGGTATTTCCCAAAGGATATTTTCCGAATGCTTCGCCCTTACAGGGCGATAAATTATCAATTTTATGAAAAGGGAGAAGCATTCGAGCGATTAATGATCGGTATTTCCCAAAGGATATTTTCCGAATGCTTCGCCCTTACAGGGCGATAAATTATCAATTTTATGAAAAGGGAGAAGCATTCGAGCGATTAATGATCGGTATTTCCCAAAGGATATTTTCCGAATGCTTCGCCCTTACAGGGCGATAAATTATCAATTTTATGAAAAGGATATTTTCCGAATGCTTCGCCCCTACGACTTCTGACTCCTGCTATAACTACAAAGCTATGCACCATAAGGGTTTGACCGCCTCACTAATGACCACTGCTGGATGTGAATATTCAACTTGTCCAACCTTCAGAATCCAAGAAATTAGGGGATCTTAGCATCCATCTCAAGTGGGAAAGCCTTATATAACGTTAGATAGAAGTTGATGATTTTACTATTGTAAATTTATATAAATTCTAGCTGATTTATTAATATCAATACTGCTATTCTTTAGGTGAACATTTTTTTGCTTGGATTGTAGTAATTCAATTTTTGAAAGCTGGTTTACGTTTATTTAAATTAAATTAAAAATTTTTTTCACCATCTCAGGGTAGATTTGTCTGGGTAAATAGCTTTTAAATTATCGTCCCTAAGAAGTGCCTATAGTTTGTACCTATAGGCATAAAACAACTGTGTGTGTAAAAGCTACATTAAAGTTAAGCATAAAAAAAGTGAACAAAAGATTCAAAACATTAAACTTGAAACTTGTGAAACTTGTGAAACTTGTGAAACTTGTTGAAATTTGGAGGTAAAAAATGGAAACTCGCTCATCTACTGATATACCACCCGTTGCTAAAGCTTATAATGGTGTAGATCGTAATGCCTTTATTTTTGGTTGGAATCCTCAAGCAGAATTGTGGAATGGACGCTTGGCAATGATTGGATTTTTAGCTTATCTACTTTGGGATTTAGCTGGTTATAGCGTTCTTCGTGACATTTTACACATCTTGAGATATTAACATCAGATCAGAAAGGAGATCCAGGAGTCAGGAGTCAGGAGTCAGGAGTTATTTATTTTGGATTTTGGATTTTGGTGAAGCAGTGCGGCCTTGGGGGTTTCCCACATGAGCAACTGCTGAACCCGCAGGGATTGTTTTTGTCATCTCCAATCTAAAATCTAAAAAATCTAAAATCTAAAATTTTCCTCCCCATCTCCCCTATCTTGTAACACCTAAATCCCTGACTTCTCAAAGAAGTTAGGGATCTATCTTCAAGAAGTTAGGGATCTATAGGACTCCTATTTGATTTTTGAAAAAACTCCGTACACCCAAATCATCTAAAACCCTATTCCCTATTCCCTGCCTCCACGGAAAATTTATAAATCAAATCGGAACACTATATTTTTCGAGCATTTTGTTTTATGTTTAAAGTAAAAAACGCACCAGCACATACAAAGCTGAAGTTATCAGCTGCAATAAGGTAACAGGAATACCATAATGTAAAAAAGTCTTAAAAGAAATTCTTCTACCATGCTGTTCAGCAATACCAGCAGCAACAATATTAGAAGATGCTCCCACCAAGGTGCCATTTCCCCCCAAAGTTGCGCCAAACATCATGGCATAAAACAGTGGTAAAACTTCTGGGGGAAACTGTCCTTGAAAATCTGGTGATAAAACTTCTGCTGGTGCTAATCCCACATTCACAAGATATTGTTTCAACAAAGGAACCATTGCCACAACTAAAGGAATATTCGGTACAACACTTGATAAGATTCCTACTACAAATAACAAAAGTACAGAACCTAGCAAAATATTTTTACCTAAAATCAGCCCTAAAACACCTGATAAACTCTTAATCACACCTGTTTTATCCAGTCCTCCGATCAGGACAAAAATGCTCATAAAAAATATTAAGGTACTCCAATCTACATCTCGCAAAATATTATGAACTGAATCAATTCTGCTTTTGTGTGCCAGTAATAAAGCTAAAGCAGCACCTAACAAAGCCACTGCCGCAGGGGAAATCGGTATTGGTAAAGATTCACCAATTACAAAAAATGTTAACACAAAAGCTACTATCACTCCCCCTACTATTAAAACTCGTGGATGATTGATTTGGGGATGGGGTAATTCTGCTAAATCATCTAAGTTTTTATGCCAAATTTTTCTAAATAAAATTGGTAGTGTTACTACAACAGTCAAAACAGCAATTACTCCTCCTAAACTTAATTTCCCTAAATAATCTATGAAGCTAATATTTACAGCATCACCTACAATAAATGTTGCAGGATCTCCTACTAATGTTAATAATCCGGCACTATTAGCAACAAACACCATCAAAATTAATAAAGGGACAAAATTAACTCCTATTTCTTCTGCTATTGGCGGAATTAATGGAGCTAATAACATGACTGTAGTAGCATTAGGTAAAACAGCACAAATTGGCGTAACTAATGCCACAATACCTAATAGTAATTTTTTGCCACTTCCTTGAGCAAGAATGACTATTTGTGTAGCTATATAACTAAAGATATTAGTCGGTTCAAATGCTCTTACTAATACCATCACACCAAAAAATAAACCCAAAGTTCCATGACTTTTACCAATATAACTAACGGCTTCTGGTAAAGTCATGATATTAGCAAAGACTAATATTAATGCTCCCAAAAAAGCAGCTACCATTAGATCAATCCATTCCGTCATGATTACCACAATGACGGTGATAAATGTGATAACGCTGAAAACAGCTTGCCAGTTTTCCATATCATCTTCCCTGATAATGTGATTGTTTTTTATTGTGTGAAAAAGAGCGAAAAAGCCACCTATATGTAACTATAGGCGACTTAATAGTTGATTATTGGTGCATGGGCATTAAAAATGTATTAAGTAATTATTAGGTGATTAATCAAGACACCGAGGAATACCCAAAACAGCACAGGGAAAATGAGGATCTAAACTTTCAATCACAGGATGATTGATAGATTGACAACCTAAAACTAGAGCATCAGCAGTTTCTAATTCTACAACTTTTTTCAGTTCAGTAGATAAGTTACCAAATCGTAGATGAGATTTAAAATCACTCTGCCATTCTTGGGCTAAATTTTTGGCTTGCCAAAGAATTTTATCTGCTTTTTCCGGTGCTGAAGTGGTAAGTAACTGAGGTTTTGATGGCGTTAACACCATTGTTGTTGATTGGCTTAACTCAAAATATTGATGTGTCAAACCAGCCCAATTTGGTGGATAATTGAATTTATGATAATCAGAAATACTTGCCTGTTCTTCTAACACATAAACAGCCTGAACATTGACTTGAATATTGCTTGCTAAATGGGTTTGATGTGCAATACAAAAAGCAATATCTAAGGCTGTATGACTATTAGGAGAACCATCATAACCAACAATTAACTTGATGGATTTTACCAGTGAATTTTTCTCACTCAGGCATTTTTTTGGAGCAGGTAGTAATACCATTTGCTCAATCAGGTCATGGCGACCAATAGCACCTTGCAAACGTGCTAACAATGGCTTGATTGTCACAGCTTTAACTTCTCTCCCTTGAAACGAATGATGAATGAGAAGCAGGGATGCCAATTTTAGATTTTAGATTTTAGATTTTGGATTCATAAGTAAGTATTCCGCTATCAGTAATCAGCAATCAGCTTTTTTAAACGCACCATGAAAAACCACCATTTTATCACCAAATGACTAATCAAGGATTCTGATTTCTGACTCGTTAATTCTTACATTCCTAGTTCATCCAAAATCATTGACTAAAATCGCAGATTGATTAAGGAAAACCCAATAACAACTGGTATTACAGCCAAGGTTTTGGGAGTTCCTTCCATTGCCGACGGAGTTAGCTGACGGGCTAAGACTGGAAGGTGTCTTTCAATTAAGATTCGCCCCAATTATTTGGTTCCTCCGCTTCAAATCCAGCTTTCATGAATTTGAATTAGGCTACCCACAGATAAGCATTCAGCGATCAGTAATCAGCAGTCAGCTTTTTAATGGTTACGCCCAAAATCTGTATTTGATCATCTACCGATTTATCAAATATTCTGAAATACTGATGCCTCAATCCTGAATACTGACGTTAAAAGTAGAAATTCAAAGTTTTAAATGTTCAAAATTTTAAATGTTCAAAATTTTAAACTTCTACTTTTTGAATTGTAGCTTATATTTCTGAATTTGTATACCCAGGAAATAATAATTTATTTTACTCCTCTGAAGTAAAGTAACGGTCTAAAAAATTCAAGGCGTGGTTGCGTAATTCAAAGTATTCTTTAGAATTGCGGATCGCACTGCGATCGCGTGGACGTTTAAACGGAACTTTGAGAATTTCTCCGATAGTGGCGCATGGTCCATTGGTCATTAGAACGATGCGATCGGACATATAAATTGCCTCATCTACATCATGGGTAATCATCATGACTGCTTGACGATGATTTTCCCAGATATCTAATACCTGACGCTGCAATTTTCCACGAGTTAAAGCATCTAAAGCTCCAAATGGTTCATCCATTAATAACATTTTCGGACGAATTGCTAAAGCTCTAGCAATACCCACCCTTTGTTTCATACCTCCAGAAATTTCATCGGGATATTTATCTGCGGCTGCCGTTAAGTTTACCATTGCCAAGTGTTCATTCACAATGCTAATTTTTTCGGCACGATTTGCACTTTTTAGCACTTCATCCACAGCTAAACGGATATTTTCCCGCACAGTTAACCACGGTAACAAGGAATAATTTTGAAAAACCATCATTCTATCTGCACCTGGTTTGCGGATTTCTTTACCATCTAAGCTTACTGAACCTGATGTAGCTCTTTCAAAACCGCCAATAATTTTTAGTAATGTTGATTTACCACAACCAGAATGACCAATTACAGAAATAAATTCATCTTCACCAATTGTCAAATTAACGCCATCTAAAACAACAAACTCTCCTTTATCTGCTGTGGGATAAGACTTCACTAAATTTTCAATTTCTAAAAATCCGTGACGGGGCTGAACTTGTTGATAATTATCATTATCTAAGGAAGTATATATCATGATTAAATTCTCCTGAATTAGTTAATAGTTTGTCGTGAAAATTAAGACATGAAGAAACGAATGGGAGCATTTGCTTTGATAGCAAAACTATTGAGATAGCCGACGGGATCACTGGGATCAAAGCCTTTTTTATCTATGAATACTTCTGGGGGTTCAACCTTATAATCATCCTTGGGACATGGAATCCCCATTTCTGTGGCTATCTCTCGATATAAATCTGTTCTCCAACCTTTTTCGGCTACTTGTTCAGCGTTTTTAGGGATTTCTTTAATTTGTCCCCAGCGTGCTGCTTGAGTCATTAACCAAATACTGCGAGAACGCCATAAAAAGGTGGAATGTTCTCCTTGTTGTTTGGGAAGGTTGTCAGGAATATCGTAGAAAATTGTGGTATCTTCAGCTTTGATTGTGCGGTCTTTACCATCAAAACCACCATAGTTGTAATTGCCAATAATTCCTGGAGCAGTCAATTTACTAATGGGCGCATCTTGCTTTTTTGGTTTTGCACCAGTAAAAGAACGATCTGTTAATAATTCGGCTACTTCTTGGCGGTTTTCGGGTTTACTGCAATACTGACAAGCTTCTATCATTGCTTTTACCAAGGATCGGTAAGTTTTGGGATAATTGACTATAAAAGATTCCATTACTCCTAATAGTCGGTCTGGGTGTCCGTGCCAAATTTCTTTACCTTGAGCGAATGTAAAACCAATACCTTCGTTACCTGTAATTGCTCTAGTGTTCCAAGGTTCGGCGACCATATATGCTTGCATTGCCCCAATTCTCATATTTGTCACCATTTGCGGTGGGGGAGTAATAATGATGCGAAATTCTTTAAATGGGTCAACACCAGCAGCAGCAGCAAGATAGCGAGCAAAGTATTCATAAATAGCAGAACTCAGAACTACTGCCCAAACCTTCTTTTCTGGGGGTTGTTGGTTAAAATAACCTCGAAAATCTCGCCCAAATGCTTCTAATGCCCCATCACCGTATTGTTGCTGATATTCATACCAAGGACGTATACCAAAGTCCCACATATCTTTATTCATGGTCATGGCGTTACCATGTCGGTGTATGGTCATAGCTGCACATAGGGGGGCATGACGCGCACCTTCTGCACCTATTCGAGCGTTAGTGACTGCACCAGAGACGACGGGGGAAGCGTCGAGACGACCAAATATTAACCCGTCGCGGGAGTTTGCCCAACTAGCTTCGCGGTTGAGTTTGACATTTAAGCCATATTTGCGGAAGAAACCTTTTTTCCAGGCGATCGCAAATGGCGCACAATCATTAACAGGAACATAACCAATAATAAGATCAGGTTTTTCTAATTCTTGAGGTTTAACTACTGGTTCTACAGCTAAAGCTTCTGCTGTCAGTCCTTTAGCAGACCTATCTCCAGAAACAGCACAGGATGACAACGCTATTCCCGCAGTCGTTAAACCTATTCCCTTGATAAAATCTCTGCGAGTCCAATTATTTTCACTCATAATTGTCTACAATTTTGAATTTTAGATTTTAGATGATGAAAAATTCAATGGATAAGCTTTGTCAGCTTCCATCTTTTGACATCATTTTGCAAATTGGTATCAGTTTTATCTCTCAATGTGGAACAGGCATCTTGCCTGTCATAGATTTAAGATTTAACTATCTTGCCTGTCATAGCTGTAACTAAATTTTTGACGTTTTCCCTGTTTACTTCACACTTCCTGGACGATGGGTAACAAATTCTTGAAGTTTACCCACCGCGTAATCTAAAACTAAACCAGTTAAACCAATTACAAACACCGCCAAAAATACAGAACTGAGATTTAAACGACTCCATTCATCCCAAACAAAAAACCCAATTCCAATACCACCTGTTAACATTTCTACAGCCACAATTACCAGCCAAGCAATACCTAAACTAATCCTTAAACCTGTGAAAATATAAGGCAAACTGGCAGGCCAAATAATTTTAATAATCTGCCGCCAACGTGGCATTTCTAACACCTGTGCCACATCTATATAATCTTTGGGTACGCTAGAAACTCCCAAGGCAGTATTAATCATAGTCGGCCAAAGGGAAGTAATGAAAATCACAAAAATAGCTGAAGGATCTGCCAAATTGAAAATAGCTAAGGAGATAGGCAACCAAGCTAGGGGTGAAACAGGTTTAAATATTTGAATGATGGGATTAAAAGCCAGCATTGCTGGTCTAGACATCCCAATTAAAAACCCACAGGGAATTGCTACTAATGCACCTAAACCAAAACCTAATATTACCCGGCGTAAACTTGCTAATAGTAACCAACCAATTCCTAAATTACCGGGTCCTCGTTCATAAAAGGGATTTAAAATGTAGTCAAGATTGGCAATTAAAGCTTCAGGTGGTGTAGGCATTAATTCATGATTAGCAAATGCTATTACCCACCAGAGTAAAATTATTCCTGAAAAACCCACAACGGGCAATAAGAAATCATCACGAAAAATGACAGGTTTTGCTTTTTTCCACGCCAATTGTCCAGCCACAGCAAAAATTGCAGCTAAATTCAGTTGTAAAATCATATTGTAACCTCAACAGAGTTCAGTACAGATACACTGAATCTGAGCAGTACCAGCCTTGGACACTGATGAGATCAAAACATTATCAAATGCTGTCTCTTCAGTCCCCTCTCAATGCCTACGAAGTTAGCTGACGGACTAGGGTTGAGAGATACCCCTTTTTGGGCAATTTTGGCTGATTTCCTAACATTAACTTAGGAATTTATTAACCAATCGCCACAAAAATACGCCCCAAAACTTGGTTCCTCCGTTCCAACGCTGTTGACTCTGGTGCGTTGGATTAGGCTGACTTACTCATAATTAATAGTAACAGCGAAAATCTAACATTGATGAATAGTAATAACATCAGTATTTAAAATAAAAATTAGTTACTTAACTACTGACATCAAGCAGTTTAATTGATTGTGCGCTGTACCTTAGATATATGTCGCTCATCAATGATTACAATTCTTACAATAAATCTCGTTTTTTCAATTTAGCTAACGCATCTTCAGCAGCAGCTTTTTCAGCTTCTTTTTTACTCTTTCCTTTTCCTTCTCCTAATTCTTTACCATCTACAAATACTTTGGAAATAAATTCCGGTGCATGATCTGGACCTCCGGCTTTTTCTGTTACATATTTAGGAGGTTCTTGGATACCTTGAGCTTGGGTTAACTCTTGCAATCTATTTTTTGAATCTACATTTGATCTCGGTTCTACCACATCTTCCGATACAGAATCAAATAATGGTTCAAGAATGACTTTGAGTGGTTCAACATTACAATCATTATCTAAATAATATGCACCAATTACAGCTTCAAAGGTGCTACTTAAAAGGTTAGGATTTTGAAGACCTCCATCTCTAATTGTACCTTTTCCTAATCGCATTCTAAAATCTAAACCAACTTCTAAAGCAAATTTTGCTAGTTGTTTTTCTTCAACTAATGCAGAACGGCGACGGGTTAATTCATCTTCTCCTTTTTCGGGGTGACGACGGTACAAATATTCTCCACTGAGAAAGTTTAAAATTGCATCACCGAGAAATTCTAAGCGTTCGTTGTGTTCTCCTTCTCCGGGGTTTTCGTTCACATAAGAACGATGGGTTAATGCTTGACGCAGGAGTTTTTCGTTATTGAATGACAGTAGTTTTTGCATTTTATTTTTTCTTTTTCCTGTTGTAGCGAATGTGAAATATGGAAAATTTCTATCAACTGATATTTTATAGCGAGTAAATAAATTAAGGTGTACCTCATAAGACTGGGAAACGCTATATAAAATTAACACATTAGACCAAGTGTTCAAAGGAAGGAACAAAGCAAGACTTGTCACAAAGGAATCCTGCTGTTGAGACAACTACTGAAACCTGTGGTGTATAATTCTGCTTGAGATGGGATTTCTGACATTTCTCACATAGCATTTATATTTGCCTGTTAGATTTGTATAATTACGTAGTGAAACTGGAATGTCAATACTGTATTTAACGTATTTTTCAATACAGATTTTCATACAATATAATTCGTTTAATGAATAAAAATTTAATCTTTTTTTAATCAAAAACGCCATTATGTGAGGTTAGATATTATTGCTAATAATACGTAAACTTATATTAATTAAATATCAAAAATTTGACATGATGTATTTTTTTTGATATCGTGTTTCACGAAGATAAAAAGCCAAAAATAAGCTTGAAAATTCAGCCACAATTATCCCAAAACCAGACAAATTGCCAAAAGGTATAGAAAAATATGCAATCAGTATTAATGTTTGATGGTAAGGATGATTATGTAGAAATTCCTTATAACCAGTCACTTAATCCCAACTTATTTACTGTTTCCAGTTGGGTAAAAGTTACCGGTGGGCAAGGCCGCTTTCGTTCTGTAATTACCAGCCGTGTTACCAAAGATTCCGCAGGTTACATTATCTACGCAGGAGATAATAATAAATGGCAAGCTTGGGTCGGTAACGGAAGTGATTGGGAAATTGTTAATAATAATGATATTCCTGTAGTTCTCAATGTCTGGACTCATATAGCAAGTACCTTTGATGGCAAGCAATTGAAACTTTATGTCGATGGCAAAGAAGTTGGTAGTAAAAATGTAGTTTATGCACTGAATACGCGATGCCCTCTGCGAATCGGTGCTGGTGCCACCGAAGCAAATCCAAGATATTTCTATTCTGGTCAAATTACGGAAGTTAGTGTCTGGAATAAAGCTCTGACAGCGGCTGAAATTCAGGCAAAGATGAATCAGTATCTGACTGGGAAGGAAGATGGTTTAGTTGCTTATTTGCCCTTGAATGAAGGTTCGGGCAATCTTGTTAAAGAAAAGACAGGTAACAGCATTAACGGCACAATTAATGGTGCTGTTTGGCAACAAGAAGAAATCCCTCTAGTTAAACCAGAAACTACACCAGTTTTGAAATCTTTAGGTAGAATTGTCGTTAATGCAGACGAATCGACTTTAAGTGATCAAGGAATCAAAACTACACCTGATGCAGCTACATTTGCTCTGAATATTGCCAAATATTTTGTAGGAGAAAACAAAGGTAAGTTTCATGTACTTTCCAATAATT
>NZ_JACJPT010000123.1:0-14622 GCF_014696195.1 Sphaerospermopsis sp. FACHB-1094
TGGTGACTGGTGACTGGTGACTGGTGACTGGTGACTGGTGACTGGTGACTGGTGACTGGTGATTGGTGATTGGTGACTGGTGACTGGTGATTGGTGACTGGGTAATCAATTTTATGTTTCCCTATCAACTGTCAACTATCAACTATCAACTGTCAACTGTCAACTATCACCAATTCCTGAGATAATGATGAAAAAATTACCATGAACAAAACTGATGCTGAGACTGATTACAGATTTTGATGGTCCAATCATGGACGTTTCCGAAAGGTACTATCAAGTTTATCAACTTTGTCTGGAAAAAACCAAATATCCTGATCAACAAGTAAGAGAACTTTCTAAAGCGGAATTTTGGCAACTCAAGCGATCGCACATTCCTGAAAAAGAAGTTGCTTTAAAATCGGGTTTAAATGCAGAACAAGCGGAGGAATTTGCAAAAATTCGTAAGCAAACTGTACACACCCAACCCTATTTTCAATATGATGTTCTCGTTCCTGGTGCGTTAGATGCTTTAACCAAAGTGCAACAAGCAGGAGTTGATTTAGTTGTCATGACTATGCGCCGAGTGCGAGAATTAGATTATGCTTTTGATAAGTATAATTTAGGGCAATTCTTCCCAGAAAATAGACGTTATTGTTTAAGTAACGATTATGTAAAAACCCGTGATATTGAAGATAAACCACTGTTAATGGCCAAAGCTATTAAAGAACTTCCCCCCGGTGCTGAAACTTGGATGGTGGGAGACACAGAAGCGGATATCACAGCAGCTAAAAAACACGGTGTGAAGATGATAGGTGTAGAAAGTGGAATCCGCGATCGCACTCAATTACAATCTTATCAACCTGATTTAATTGTTACCAATTTACAAGCTGCTGTAGATTTTATTTTCTCAGAAATGAAGCTTGGAAATTAGTTTTTAATTAGTTTTTAATTAGTTTTTAATTAGTTTGTAATTCACAAAGCGATAGCTACCCAAAAGGTGGCGATCGCAATCAATTTAAGACTCAATTTAAGACTCAATTTAAGACTCAACTTACAACTCAATTTTAAGGTAGGAAATCTGCATTTATAACGTCCAATAAAGAGAAAGGTGAATCTTCAGGAAATAGTTCTGAAGGTAGTTCATATTTCCTCAAAGTATCATTTCTCGCATCTTGATAACATTCTAAAAATACATCATTTAATATAGATTTCAAACTAGGACTATCTGCCAAACTATAAGCTATTTGTCTTCTTTGTTCCACAACAGTATTACGCCAACCTCTAGCATTATAATCTTTTTCTTCTGTCCAATATTGCAGTTTTAATAAATGTTCTATTAGGACTATTAGGCGAGTTTTTAATTCTTTCTTTTCTCTCCTTCCCATACTATCAATTTCTTCAATCAAATTCTCAATATCTAATTGTTCTAGCTTTCCTTCACTTAACAATTTGACTGTAGTTTGTATCCACAAGTAAAAATCTTGATCATATAATTTTGTCGTGGTCTCAGTCAGCATATAAATTTCTCCTGACTTTATCTGATATTAATTACATTATACAATAAATTCTTAAATAAACATAAGTAAATTTTCAATAATTTATCGCTCTCTCACATCTTCCAAATCAGGCATAGGAAAGAGCAAAATTATCTAAGTCAAAAATTTATTCAAAAATCTATTCAAAAATCTATTCAAAAATCCCAGATAATGAATAAATCAATCAATTAAATTTTTATAGACTTCCAGAAATAACCCAATTTTAAAGCATTACTGCGCCAGATAATAGCAATTAAATTAGCCAACAAACAAGTAATTGCTAAACCTAGTAAAATAAAAGTTGGTAACATCACCACACCAATCATAAACCAAGTATAGACGTGGAATATCATCACCAAAGCAAACATACTTGCAAAACCAGCAGCTTGCCATATTTGCAATTTAGGACGGTTTAAGAATGTGAGGATAATTGTTAACAAAGTAGCCAAAATATTTGCAGGTACGAGAAATGCACATATACCAGCACAGTTGGCACGGGAAAATTCAGCTAAAGTGTGGAAATCGAGCATTAATTTGAACTTCTGATGATAGGGTGTGATGATAGGGTTAGCTTATGTTGAAAATTTTGATTACCAGTTAAATTACCAGTTAAATTACCAGTGAAACATTTATTTATTAATTTAGTGGTCTTAATTTACCTTAGCGCAATAGTGAGTAATCATCTGAATTATTTTACATAATTTAAAGAATTAACCAAAAAACAACCTAGCCATAGATACTTATAAAGTAGGGACAATTCATGAATTGTCCCTACCATAATTTTCACCCGATGTCTATTAAATTAAACATTCTGACTCCTTTACGGGCAACCACAGGGGGTTTGCCCCTACTGACTCCTGAATATTTAACCCATCAAAATTACAGGGCAACCACAGGGGGTTTGCCCCTACTGACTCCTGAATATTTAACCCATCAAAATTACAGTATCTAAAACGTGAATGATACCATTATCAGCCTCAATATCTGCTGCTATAACAGTGGCGTTTTTCACCTCAAAACCATCTTCACAATTAATTTTAATCGGTGAACCTTCCACAGAAGTCACAGTACCCAGTTTAGCTAAATCCGCTTTAGTCAACTTTCCCGGAACGACATGATAAGTTAAAATTCTGGTTAACTGGGGAATATTCTGTACTAAAGTGGTAATTGTACCAGGTGGTAACTTAGCAAAAGCATCATCATTAGGTGCAAACACAGTAAAAGGACCTGGACTTTTTAAAGTTTCCACCAAACTCGCAGCTTTCACAGCAGCTACCAAAGTTTTAAAACTGTCAGCACTAACTGCAATATCAACAATATCAGCCATTCATGTCACCTCATATCTGTTGAAGGTTATACAAAATAGTAAATCATGTTTAAGTTTTATTACGTTAAAATCCTGGTAAAATAACAACTTATGATTTTTGTAAGATTCCTTTATAGATAAAATGGGTAATTTAAGTTACGCAATTGTAGGAACAGGTGCATTAGGCGGTTTTTACGGTGCTAAACTCCAAAAAGCTGGTAATGAAGTCCATTTTTTAGTTAATAGCGACTATCAACAAGTCATAAAACATGGATTAACTATTGAATCTAAAGACGGTGACTTTCGTTTACCCCAAGTGCAAGTTTACAATCAAGTCGAGAAAATGCCTAGCTGCGATGTGGTAGTTGTGTCAATAAAAACCACTCAAAACCATATATTAACACAGATATTACCACCATTAGTTAAAGATGATAGCATAGTTTTAGTATTACAAAATGGTTTAGGCATAGAAACAGAAATTGCCCAAATTGTCAGCAACGTTAATATTATAGGCGGTTTATGTTTTCTGTGTTCTAACAAAATTGCCCCAGGACATATACATCATTTAGACTATGGAAAAATTACCTTGGGTGAATATGCGACTAATTATAATGCTGTAGGAATTACAGAGAGAATGAAAGCAATTTTTCAAGACTTTGAAAATGCTGGAATTGAAATAGAATTAACAGAAGATTTATTATTAGGACGTTGGAAAAAATTGATGTGGAATATTCCCTATAATGGGTTATCCGTCATTTTGGATGCCACAACAGATGAAATAATGGCGGATATGTACACTCGGACATTAGTTGAACAATTGATGAAGGAAGTACAATTAGGGGCAAAAAGTACAGGGCGGATAATTCCTGACAGTTTTATTCAAACAATGTTAGATTATACTGTGAAAATGAAACCCTACCGCACCAGCATGAAAATTGATTTTGATGAAAATCGTCCTTTGGAAGTAGAAGCAATAGTTGGCAACCCATTAAGAATAGCAGCAGAACATGATGTGAGTTTACCGTTGATTCGTTGTTTATATCAACAATTGAAATTTTTGGATAATAGAAATATAGGTGACAGGTGACAGGTGACAGGTGACATTTGTTTAGAGGTAGTAATTACTTGTTTACGATTGAGGTGACTTGTAGCCACTAGAAAAGTCCTCTACTATGAAAATAATATATCTGGAAGATAATGATGAGAGCAAATTTTGAGATCAAACTTTGAGATATTTTTCCTTGGAGATAATTGATACTCAAAGTTATTTCTTACATCAATAAGAGTTATTCTTTCCAGGTTGATGAACTACTTGACAGAACATATAGTGTTCCGATTTGATTTATAAATTTTCCGTGGAGGCGGGGAATAGGGAATAGGGAATAGGGAATAGGGTTTGAGATGATTTGGGTGTACGGAGTTTTTTCAAAAATCAAATAGTAGTCCTATATCCTACATAGCTCTTAGATAATCAATTCATCCAGATATGTGTCCAGTCAGCACTATGATAGTAAATTTATTCAGAAGAATTTTAAATATTTAATGAAGGATAAATAGGAAAGATATTAAGCTTGATCAGAGGTACGCATTCAGCTATCAGTATTCAGTAATCAGCCGATAACTACAAAAGCAAAGATTCAGAGGTTTTAATTTCAGGAAAATTATCTGTATCTGTTTCTTTTCATTCTTGGGATTTCAATATTCCAGGTTCATAGCTGATGGCTGATGACTGACTGCTGAATGCTTAGACAGATAGTAGGGGTTTAGCATTGCTAAACCCCTACCCTACCAGCAAAAATCAACCTCACATACCATAAACTCTTTAATTTGTCAATAGTACATTTTTGCTACTATCAAGGTATATCAAAATATTAGATATTTTTTCGCTAAATTGATCTCTCAAATTGCTGCTATTTTGTAAGTTGTTGTATTGTTTTTGGCTGTTAATTTCTGAAACTACTATAAATAAAGGATTGTAGCAGCATGATTTTTGATAGATGCAAAATTGGCAATAAAAACCCAATTATGAAATTTGCCCAAATTATAGCAAATGGCTGAAAGTATTGCAAGTTCGTTAATTAATAAAAATAATTCTCAATTATTTTGTAATAAATCTTAACTTCAATTGTGTTGACTTATGTATATCAAAACTATTAACGCAAAAACATAACTTTTGTTTATATTTAGCTCAACAATGATATTCTTGTCTGCATATTTGAATTATGAATTATGATATGAATTATGAATTATTTTGGACTCTGTCTCAGCAAGCTGTTAATATAATTACTAACTAATAAAGTATTTTGTTGTAGGAATTTCTCAAGATCACCATTAAATAAGTCAATAATTGTATGAGAAACAATTTTAATTTTTAGTGGATTATTACCATAAAGATCACATAATTTATACTTTTGTTCATCTGTTCCCAATAGTTGTTTTGATTGGAGCAGGGAAAAGGCTACTTCTGATGAACCCAACAAAGTCAAGGAACGTACTGATAATGTCCACTGCTCCAAAAAAGCGACTTCGATAGGTTTCTCTAGACTAGTAAAAATTACACAGCTGTGATGGTTTGTTTCTGCAATTATTTCTAGGAAATGTTTATATTCAGTATCACCTGCATCTAAAGCTGTATCTAGGTTATCCAAGATGATTAGACATTGATGGTTACGGAAATAATGAATTAGGTGATTTATGTCTGGTTTACTTTCCTTGTGATGGGAAATTAGGCAGAGCATATCAGTAATCATATCATCAAAGGATGGGATGGTAGGTACTGAACGCCAAAAAACATAATCAAACTGATCTTGAATTTGTTGTGCTAGTTGGGTGACAAAGGTAGTTTTACCAACTCCTCCCATACCTACTACTGCGACTAAGCGACAGCCATCTTGTAAAATATATGACTTTAGCTGCGTCAGTTCTTCGCTGCGTCCGTAAAATGCTGAAATATCAACTGCTGTTCCCCAATCTTGACTTAATATATCTTTTTTAATATTTGTATGGACTGTGGTTTTGTTGAAGGGTACATCCTCATTAGTGATAGCAATTTCTCGCCAGTCGAGGTTTAATGTGCGACATAGTTCTTCAAAGGTTGTATAGTCAACAGGTTTACCAGTGATGAAACTGCTCACTGTCGTAGGAGACAATCCTGTGTCATGAGCTAATGCTTTTTGGTTGGGGTATCCATTGAGTGTAATTGCTATTTTAACTTTATCAATATAGTCGTGATGAACCCTGAGTGACCTTGGCATAAATAATCTTAATCTGAAAATTTACCCTTTGATGGAAATAATCGAGTTTTGAGTGGGAATTTTGTTAAACTTCGGACTTTTATAGATAATATTCTTTCATTATTTATTCTTGATCACAATCTATCTGTAGATAGATGGCAAAGGTTAGTAAGTCAAAAATTTTGCTATTTCCAACGGAGAAATTATCTAAGTCAGAATAAGTTGTAATTAAGTTGTAATTAAGTTGTAATTAAGTCAATATTTCTTGATACGCAAGTCGATACGCAGTTAGTTATAATCCATAGAAATAGCAAATTTTACCGTCAACTCAATAACAGGATTATAGTCATGGCAGAATCTACTAAAAGCGTTGTTTTCATTGATCCCAATGTTGCAGACTATCAAAATATAGTTAATAGCGTTAAACCTGGTACACTGTTGTTTCTTCTCGACGGCAACCGGGACGGTATTCAGCAAATTACTCAGAATTTATCAGGACTTACAAACATTGATAGCCTTCAGATTATTTCTCAAGGGGCAGAAGGTAGTTTATCACTTGGTTCAACTGTCCTCAACTCCGCAAACCTCAGCAGTTACACATCACAATTGCAGCAGTGGGGTAAATCTCTCACCGCCACAGGAGATATTCTGTTGTATGGTTCCAATGTTGCTCAGGGTTCAGCCGGTAAAACTTTTGTCCAGCAAATTAGTCAGTTGACTGGGGCAGATGTAGCTGCATCTGATGACTTGACTGGTAATACTGCATCAGGTGGAGACTGGGTATTAGAATACACTACTGGATTGATTGAAGCATCTCCAGCGTTAGAAATTGCACCTATCATCTCAAACGGAAATAGTCAAGATACCGTAGGAAAATATACACCTAACCCACCAGCTTATGCCAGTAATAAACTGATTGTTAAATTCAAGGACGGAATCAATACCACCCAAGCCAATGAGATTAAAAACACCCTGGGAGTATTCAAGACAGAGACAATTAAGCTGACAGGGGCGCAAATATGGACATTATCTGGAAAAACCTCTGTAGAAACTGCCCTCGCTACACACAAAAATAATCCCATATTCCAGTACATCGAGCCAGATTATATTGTCACCAAAGCAGTTACATTCCCCAATGACCCCAGTTTTAATCAACTATGGGGACTACATAACACAGGTCAAAGTGGCGGTACTCCTGATGCAGATATTGACGCTCCCGAAGCCTGGGATATCCAAACAGGCAATCCCAACCTGGTCATAGGAGTGCTTGATACAGGAGTTGATTATAACCACCCTGATCTAGTAGGCAACATTTGGACTAATCCAGGAGAAATCGCCAATGATGGCATTGATAATGACAATAACGGATATATAGACGATATTCGCGGCTGGGACTTTGCCTATAATGACAACAACCCCAGTGATGTTGATGGCCACGGAACCCATGTTTCGGGAACCATTGCTGGTAAAGGTAATAACGGCGTTGGTGTGACAGGGGTGGCCTGGAATGCCAAGATTATGCCCCTGAAGTTTTTGGACGATACTGGTTCGGGTTCTACTTCCAATGCCATTTTAGCAATTAACTATGCCACAGCCAAGGGCGTGAAAATAACCAACAACTCCTGGGGGGGTGGCGGCTATAGCCAAGCTTTGTATGATGCGATTAATACCGCCGGACAACAGGGAGCTTTATTTATTGCGGCGGCGGGTAATAGTGGACAAAACACTGACACAAGCCCCTCCTATCCCGCTGCCTACAACCTAGCTAATATTATCTCTGTTGCTTCCACCACAAACACTGATAGCCTGTCTTCCTTCTCCAACTATGGATTGACCAGTGTGGACTTAGGCGCACCAGGTTCAGCTATTTATAGCACCCTGCCTAACAACAGTTATGGAACTCTTTCTGGCACATCAATGGCTAGTCCCCACGTTGCCGGGGCTGCGGCTTTAGTCTGGTCTCAAAATCCCACCTGGACGGCACAGCAGGTTAAAAATACCTTGATGAACACGGGGGATTCTATTGCGGCTCTAGCAGGGAAAACGGTTTCTGGAAAACGCCTCAATGTTTTTAATGCTTTGGCGGCAGCTAACTTACCTTCTGTAACTGTCAGTGTCAGTCCTGCCACTGTTCAAGAAGACGGTGCGACTAACTTGGTTTATACCTTTACTCGCACCAATTTAAACCTAAGTTCTCCCCTGACCGTTAACTTCGGGGCGAGTGGCATAGCAAACGCCGCCCCGGTGGGAAGCGACCCGGCCGATTACAACGTATTAACAGGTAGTGCTGTCACCTTTAATCCGACGACGAAACTGGGAACTGTCACCTTTGCTGCTAATGCGACAACTGCAACGGTTGTGGTTGATCCGATTGCTGATACATTAGCAGAAATTCAGAATGAGACGGTAAACATAACAGTTAATTCCGGCACGGGTTATATCGGTGGTTCTCCGGGTGCGGCAACTGGAACTATTGTTTCGGAAGAAACTTTACCAATTTTCACCAACCCTAATAATATTACCATTCCCAGTTCTGGTGCAGGTAATCCCTATCCTTCAATTATCAATGTTTCAGGATTAACTGGTAACATTACGAGCCTCAAAGTCACATTAACGAATCTTAGTCACACCTGGTCTGATGACATTGATGTGCTGTTAGTTAGTCCGACTGGTGCGAAAGCCATCTTGATGTCTGATGTAGGCGGTAGTATTTATTTACAGAACGTGACTTTGACTTTCGATCCCACAGCTACTGCTAACCTGCCTGATTCCAGCCAGATTACCAGTGGTAGCTATAAGCCAACAGATTTTGTATCTGGAGACTTATTTAACTCTCCAGCCCCCGTTGGTCCCTATGGTACAGACTTTTCTGTCTTTAACAATACCAACCCCAACGGGAATTGGAGTCTCTACGTTATGGATGACGCGGGTGGTGATTCGGGAAGTATTGCGGGCGGTTGGTCTCTGTTGATTGGAACTTCTACTACTCCCACTTTACCTGTAATCACAGTAGTAGCGAACGATGCTAGTGCCGGCGAACCTGCCAACCCAGGACAATACACCCTCACCCGCACTGGTCCAATCACCAGTAGCTTAACGGTTAACGTCAGTTTGACCGGAACAGCCACCAATGGCACAGATTACACAACCATTCCGACTACTGTTACCTTTGCCGCAGGTTCTAGCACAGCCTTAGTCAACCTGAACGTTACTGATGACACCCTTGTCGAAGGAGCAGAAACTGCCATCCTCACCGTCACATCGGGAACAGGCTACACCGTCGGCACATCAGCTAGTGCCACAGTCAATATTGCTGATAATGATCTACCCAGTATTAACCTGAGTGCTAACCAAACGGTAGCAGAAGGCAACACCAGTCCCCAAAATGTCACTTACACTGTGACTCTTTCCAGCGCCAGCACTCAAACGATTACTGTTCAATATGCCACTGTTGGTAATACGGCTATAGCAGGGTCAGACTATACTACCACTAGCGGAACTTTAACTTTTGCTCCTGGTGTTACCAGTCAAGTCATCAATATTCCCATTCTCAATGATGACCTTAACGAAGCAGATGAAACCTTTACTCTCACCCTGTCTTCTCCCACCAATGCCAACTTGGGTACAACCACAACTGTAACTACAACCATCACCGATACCCTCACGGCTGATGTTACTACCACCCTACCAGCGGGGGTAGAAAACCTCACCCTGACAGGAACAGCAAATATTGACGGTACTGGTAACGCTGGTAATAACGTCCTCACGGGTAACAGTGCTAATAATAGTCTTACTGGTGGGGCAGGTAACGACACCCTTGATGGTGGTGCGGGTATTGATGCCTTAATTGGTGGTTTAGGTAATGACGTTTACATTGTTGATAGTGCAACTGACATCATCACCGAAAATGCAGGGGGTGGTACAGATACTATTCAATCCAGTGTCACCTTTAGTATTAGTGCCATAACCAACATCGAAAATCTGACACTAACAGGAACAGCAGCGATTAACGGTACTGGTAATGCTGGTAATAACGTCCTCACTGGTAACAGTGCTAATAATACTCTTAATGCTGGGGCAGGTAACGACACCCTTGATGGTGGTGCGGGTATTGATGCCTTAATTGGTGGTTTAGGTAATGACGTTTACATTGTTGATAGTGCAACTGACATCATCACCGAAAATGCAGGGGGTGGTACAGATACTATTCAATCTAGTGTCACTTTTAATATTGTCACCAGAACCAATATCGAAAACCTGACACTAACAGGAGCAGCAGCAATTAACGGTACTGGTAATGCTGGTAATAACGTCCTCATCGGTAACAGTGCTAATAACATCCTCAATGGTGGAGCAGGTAACGACACTCTTGATGGTGGTGCGGGTATTGATACCTTAATTGGTGGTTTAGGTAATGACGTTTACAGTGTTGATAGCACCACTGACATCATCACCGAAAATGCAGGGGGTGGCACGGATACCATTCAATCTAGTGTCACATTCAGTATAGCCACCCTAACCAACATCGAAAACCTGACACTAACAGGAACAGATGCAATTAACGGTACTGGTAACGCTGGTAATAACGTCATCACAGGTAACAGTGCTAATAATAGCCTTGATGGTGCGGCTGGTATTGATACCTTAATTGGTGGTGATGGTAATGATACTTACTATGTTGACAATACTGGTGACACCATTACCGAAAATGCCAACCAAGGCACGGATACTGTTTACAGCACTACTAACTATACTCTGTCTGCAAATATCGAAGACCTCACCCTGACAGGAAGCGACGCGATTAACGGTACTGGTAACGCTGGTAATAACGTCATTACGGGTAGTAGTGCTGATAATACCCTTGACGGTGCATCAGGTAATGACACTCTCAATGGTGGTGCTGGTATTGATACCTTAATTGGTGGGTTGGGTGATGACGCTTACATTGTAGATACGACAACTGATACCATTACCGAAAATGCCAACGAAGGAACAGATACTATTTCTACCAGTGTCACCTATAGTCTTGCGGCTCTTGCTAACGTCGAAAATTTGACACTAGGAGGAACAGAAGCAATTAACGGCACAGGTAATGCCGCTAATAACGTCCTCACAGGTAACGCTGCTGATAATACCCTTGACGGTGCATCAGGTAATGACACCTTGGATGGGGGTGGGGGTATTGATATCTTAATTGGTGGTTTAGGTAATGATACTTACTATGTTGACACTACTGATGACACCATTACCGAAAATGCCAACGAAGGCACGGATACTGTTTACACCACCACTGACTATGCTCTGTTGGAAAATTTGGAAAACCTCACCCTGACAGGAACAGCAGCCAATGGTACTGGGAATGATGGTAATAACGTCATCACAGGTAACGAACTCGATAATATCCTTGATGGTGGGGCTGGTATTGATACCTTAATTGGTGGTGATGGTAATGATACTTACTACGTTGATGATAGCAGTGATATCATTACAGAAAATGCCAACGAAGGCACGGATACGGTTTACAGCACCACCAACTATACTCTGTCTGCAAATATCGAAAATCTGACACTGACAGGAACAGCAGCAATTAACGGTACTGGTAATACTGGTAATAATGTCATCACAGGTAACGAACTCGATAATATCCTTGATGGTGGGGCTGGGATTGATACCTTAATTGGTGGTGATGGTAATGATACTTACTACGTTGATAATAGCAGTGATATCATTACAGAAAATGCCAACGAAGGCACGGATACGGTTTACAGCACCACTAACTATACTCTATCTGCAAATATCGAAAACCTGACACTAACAGGAACAGCAGCCAACGGTACTGGTAATGCTGGTAATAATACTCTTACTGGCAACACAGGTAATAATATCCTGACTGGTAACACTGGTAATAACACCCTCCATGGTGGTGCTGGGATTGATACGTTAATTGGCGGTTTAGGTAATGACGTTTACATTGTTGATACTACAACGGACACTATTACCGAACTTTCTGGAGAAGGTACAGATACCATTGAATCGAGTGTCACCTTTACTATTGCCACTCTCGCCAACATTGAAAACCTGACCCTAACAGGAACAGCAGCGATTAACGGTACTGGCAACACAGGTAATAATATCCTGACTGGTAACACTGGTAATAACACCCTCCATGGTGGTGCAGGAAATGACACCCTCCATGGTGGTGCTGGGATTGATACCTTAATTGGCGGTTTAGGCAACGATACCTACATTGTTGATACCACCACTGACACCATTACCGAAAATGCCGATGGAGGAACAGATACCATTCAATCTAGTGTCACCTTTACTATTGCCAATCTCGCCAACATTGAAAACCTGACACTAACAGGAACAGCAGCCAACGGTACTGGTAATGCTGGTAATAATACTCTTACTGGCAACACAGGTAATAATATCCTGACTGGTAACACTGGTAATAACACCCTCCATGGTGGTGCTGGGATTGATACGTTAATTGGCGGTTTAGGTAATGACGTTTACATTGTTGATACTACAACGGACACTATTACCGAACTTTCTGGAGAAGGTACAGATACCATTGAATCGAGTGTCACCTTTACTATTGCCACTCTCGCCAACATTGAAAACCTGACCCTAACAGGAACAGCAGCGATTAACGGTACTGGTAATACTGGTAATAATACTCTTACTGGTAACACTGGTAATAATATCCTTGTTGGTGGTGCTGGTAATGACTTGCTGACTGGGGGAACTGGAAAAGATACTCTCACCGGAGGAGTGGGAGTTGATCGTTTTGACTACCGCAACTTAGCTGATTCCGTCTTCAACAGCTTTGATGTGATTACCGACTTCAATGCTAACGCTGGTAATGATTTGTTTGTTGTTGCCACTGCACGTACCACATTCAATAATGTGGGAACTGTAGCTACTCTTGATGCTGCTGGTATTGCTGCTAAGTTAACTACCGCTACTTTTGCAGCTAACTCTGCTGCTCAATTCTCCTTTGGTAGTCGTACCTTTGTGGCTATTAATAATGCTACAGCCGGCTTTATTGCTATTGATGATGCCATTGTTGAGGTGACAGGTTTTACAGGTACTTTGGGAACGAGTAACTTTACCACTACCTTAGTCTAGTTCTTGGTATCTTTTAGAGGGTGTTTGAAAAGTTTTTGGCAGTCAAAATTTAAGCAAGTCGCCTCACCATAATACGGATCATGGCAAGGTAGATAAAAGTCTCAGAGGATGTTTTAAAAGTAGTATACTGTGATTTTAATCACATTGCTACCCCTCCCCCCTTGTAAAAGGGGGAAACAATAAAAATCCAGTTCCCTCCCGTTTACAAGGGGAGGGTTAGGGAGGGGTCAAAATATTTGATACACCATGAAAGACTTTTCAAACAACCTCTAACCAACCCCTAACCCCAACCTATTACCTACCCCTCCCTTACTTTTCCGACTGTGAGATCCGACTTTTCCGACTCCAGAGGTAACAATAGATAGCTATTATCAGCATATAAGAAGTAGTACCTCATAGAAAAAACTCTGCTTATAGCTGTATCAATGATTATTATTCCTATTAAAAAACTAAAAAATTAAAGATTTTTCCCTGTTCCCCGTTACCTGTTCTTTTTTACCCAATAGTAATTTAGCATAACAAGTACCGAATAATCATGTTTAATCGTATAACTGAAACTCTAATACACAAGATCCGCTGGGTATTAACTATCCTATGGCTAGGATTAATGGCACAAGTGTTGAATCCTGCAATAAAACTTTACAATCTTTGCATTTTACCCAGGTAAAATCCATTGTCCATTGAGAATAGAGTCATTAATTGCTCAAATTTGGTATCACCAATACCAATGCACAACTTAGACAATATCCTCAAAATCTTAACATTCAACACTTCTGGGTATCAGAATATTCTTGATTTTCAACCCCAACAAAGTTTTAATATTCAAACTGATTTTTCTGGTTTGCATAGTCAGGTGATGATTTCTGCTAATGGTAAGGTACAATTACCAATTAATGAACCTGCTTCTGCTAATTCCCAAATCCAGGAATTTTTAGCATTTAATCGTGGTTCTGGTGTGCAACATATTGCTTTACAAGCTGCAAATTTAATTGATGCGATCGCTCGTTTTCGGGCTGCTGGTTTATCTTTTCTCTCTGTTCCCAAAAGCTATTATTTAGGGTTTGCTGAATAAACCTAAAACCTTGATATATCAAAGGTTAGAGGCTGATAAACACAGAAATTAGTGCAAGGGTTTTGAAGGGTATACCGGAAAAAGTGTGCATTTTTTGGGATTTCAAGAGATGGCAAAGAAATTTTCAAATCTTCTCCTGACTCCTGACTCCTGACTCCTGACTCCTATGCCCTCACGGAAAGACTTTCTCAGCAACCCCTATTTACAATTACAACAACGTTTAGAATTGCCTTTATCACCTGAAGAATTACAGGCGATCGCACAACAAGAAATTTTGGTAGACTCTCAACAAGATGCACCTTTAGAAGCTTTACTATTGCAGATTTTCACCCAGCCAATTTTTAATGAACCTACTTTTTTCTT
>NZ_JACJPT010000124.1:0-14513 GCF_014696195.1 Sphaerospermopsis sp. FACHB-1094
TGTCGTACTGGTAGTTGTTTTGAGCGCGTAGGGGGATAATTGACTATCCCTTTTGAGCAAGTCTTAAAGAATCTGCGTGTCTTTAGACCGCAGAGTGTCAAAAATTACCCTCATCAATTGTCTACCATTTTTGGTAAAAACTACTATAATTGAATCCATAAAGTAACAATTTGTAATCAAAAGCAGTTCTTAATTGTGTTTACAACTAAACTCGCTCGACTACAGGGTACACTACCACTAGATTTATTTGCCGCTATTGAGGATCTGAAAACAGAACTCAACGCGGTGATATTAGCGCATTACTATCAAGATCCAGATATACAGGATATTGCAGATTTTATTGGTGATTCTTTACAATTAGCAAGAGCAGCAGCACAGACAAATGCAGATGTGATTGTGTTTGCTGGCGTTCACTTCATGGCAGAAACCGCAAAAATCCTCAATCCTGATAAATTGGTACTATTACCAGATTTAAATGCTGGTTGTTCTTTAGCTGATAGCTGTCCCCCAGATCAGTTTGCAGCTTTTAAAGCCGCACACCCAGACCATCTAGTAATTTCTTACATTAATTGCTCTGCCGAAATCAAGGCCATGAGCGATATTATCTGCACCAGTTCCAACGCTGTAAAAATTGTCCAGCAAATACCCAAAGAACAACCGATTATTTTTGCACCAGATCGGAACTTAGGACGGTACGTAATGCAGCAAACCGGACGGGATATGCTGTTATGGCAAGGTAGCTGTGTTGTTCATGAGACATTTTCGGAAAGGAAAATAGTTGAGTTAAAAACTACACATCCAGAAGCAGAGGCGATCGCTCACCCAGAATGTGAAACCAGCGTTTTACGTCACGCCAGCTATATCGGCTCTACAGCGGCTTTATTGAATTATTGTCAAAAAAGCCCTAGCCATGAGTTTATCGTGGCTACAGAGCCAGGAATCATCCACCAGATGCAAAAATTAGCACCGGGTAAACACTTTATTCCTGCCCCTCCTGAGAATAACTGCAATTGTAACGAATGTCCATTTATGCGGTTAAATACCTTAGAAAAGCTGTACCTAGCCATGAAAAACCGCACCCCTGAAATTACCATGTCAGAGGATATCCGTCTGGCAGCACTCAAACCCATGCAACGGATGTTAGAAATGAGTGTTTAGCCATCAGGAGGCAGGAGGCAGGAGGGAAATATTTTGCACCAATCACCAATCACCCATTTTTTCTGCTTCTTTCTCAGCAGCTTTACTATATTCCCTGTATAACTTAGTACGAATTTGTGCTTCTTGATATCGGCTATGACTAGGTGGAACCTGACTCATTAAATCAGAACCCCTTTGCCATATAGCAGCTAATTCCAACCACTGAGTTGAAGTTGCAGCTGTTTTACCAGCAGCAGAGGCTTGATTAGCAAGTCTCACTGCATCTGCAAATTTGTCATCAGATGTATCATTTGCCGATTGAGCAGGGCTTTTTTGAGCATGAGAGGATGATACTTCTGATTTAACTTCACCTGCGGTTTTTACAGAAGGAGAAATTTTTAATGGTATCAGATTTTTTATTGAATTACCTAAACGTTCATCAAACAAAGCAGCCAGCAAAAGTAATGCACACAAACTAACTGATCCAATGATCAGCTTCTTGATTGTATCTTTGTTTTTATCCTGGTTAGTAAGTAAAGATTGAGCTTTAGGTAAAATCGGTTTTCCAAACTCAGTATAGGCTGCTGTAAAATCTTGAATTAATTGCTGGAAAAGACTAGGCTGAGATAAAGTAATTTCCTGTGACCAAAGTAATTGATTTTCGCTATTGCGGTTAATTTCCTCCAACCATAATAATTGCTCTTCCCGCACAATGCGACTGTTGATCTTGACTTTGCGAATGTTACGCGGTGCAATGGACTCTAAAATTTGCTGGATGTTGGCTACCAAGGTAGACTGCTCAAGTTGTTCTACCGTAGCCGCTTCACATAAAATTTGTAACACACCATCGGCAAAGATCGCTCTAGTTCTGACACCAGACATCACGAGTCTTTCGTTCAATACCTGAATAATAGCGGCAACGCTGCCCTGGTGAGCTTGCCAAGCTATATCGTTGATTCTATCTACCATTTGAGATTGAGTGATCACTCTCGCACCCTGACCTATGAACTAACTCATTATCATTAATTTTGCACTCTGTTGTCACTAACTTCACCTAGTCTAAAGCAAACTTTTGTCTGTACCTATGTACTATTCATTTACTTCTAATAACCGAGAAGTTTTAAATCTATCCATCCACTTTTCTAAATATACCCGATTCGCTGTTTGCTCAGATTGATCTTCTGTATCTACAGGATAAGGCATCAATCCTAAAATAGCAGCACTGGTGACACAAAACATTGATTTTTGGAAACTCATACAAATTTGTACACGCAGATCATCTTCACCCCGCAAACTACGCTTATAAATTTCATGTAAATAATCTGGTAAATAATGGCGCATATCTTGCATTAACAATGTGGGAGGAATACCCGCACCACCAATAGGTAAAGGATCTGCATATAAAGCACCATATTGAAATCTTGCCTGATCTGGGGGAACTTGATATGCTTGGGCGTTTAAAGAAACAGTTCCTAAAAAGGGAGTTCCCCGGAAAAATACCGCTTCTACATAAGGAACTGCGGTATCTGGCAAGAATTTTAAACCAACTGATTTAGGAATAATATCATAGACTTTACCGCCAATTTTCACATCGTAGGTAATAGGTCTTAAAGCATCTTTTACCAAACCTGCTTTAATATGTTCCACAACTTCAGGAATTGATTTAATTTTACCTTGATCATAAAGGTCTGATAAGCTGAGAAAAATATCAGCCATGACTCGCCAAAATTGACCCAAACCACTATAATAGGCAGATACTCGCAACTGTTCAATTAAAAAATCAGGGAACAGATTGTTAATTCCTAACATTAAAGGATTATACTTAAACTTAGCAGCTATTACCGCTTCTGCTCTTTCTGCAAATTCTTTACTATCTAAATAATTATCTAAGCCACCACCACCATGCCACATCATGGTTTTCATGCAATATTCTGCATACTCAAAATTAATTCTGTCATGCCACCAATGACGCAGTAATTGAGATACAGAAACTTTACCATTAAAATATTTCAAAAATGGGAAAAACACTAAAAACTGATGTTCAGCAATGTAAATAAGATTTTGGGAATAAGCATCTAAAACCACACCATAACTTTTCAGAATACCCACTACTTCTAAAACATTTTCTGGGCTATCTTTCAGTAAAGCTTGTCCAGTTTGTAAACGCTGAATAAACTCATTCAAGGGATGATCAACGGGTTTGTTTTTGGTATTAACCATTAGTGTTTCTCCAGAACATCAACAATAACTACGTCTAAATAAGATAAATAAAAAAGACATCTCCATAAAAGAAATTATGGAACCTATTTATGGGGGCAGGTCGAAGCTTATGGGATATCTAGATGTCTGATTTTTCCGTTAAATTATCGCCCATAAGCTTCGCCCCTACGAATCCTGACTCCTGAATTCTTACCTAAAACTCTACTACAGACCTTACACCTTTTAATTTCTTTCCCCTTGATCTACTGATGCAGTGGCCACTAAGCTGGGAGTATTTACCATTCCTTGAATTGTCGCTTCGGTCCAATGTACTAACCAAGATGGTTGGATGCCAAAAACCACAATTAACACAGCTAAGATTAAAGCAGGAATGCGATCGCTCCAATATACTCTTGGTAAATTCATCACTTGCTCAGATAACCGCCCAAAAAAGGCACGATTTACCAAAATTAAGAAATAAACCGCCGTTAAACCAGTTCCCAGCATTGATAACAGGGTTTGTACAGGAAAAACTGCATAACTACCCCGAAATACAATAAATTCGGAAATAAAACCCACCATTCCAGGTATACCTGCGCTGGCCATGACTCCTAAAATAATCAAACTACCAATCACTGGCATTCCTCTTTCTGGGTTCAGTAATCCCCGAATTACTTCTAAATCACGGCTACCAGCTTTTTGATACACAACCCCCACCAAGAGAAACATCAACGCAGAAATTAAACCGTGACTCACCATTTGCATGACAGCACCCAAGACGCTGAGGGGTGTTGCTGCTGCTGCTGCTAATAAAATATAGCCCATGTGTCCGATAGAACTATAGGCTACCATTTTTTTCATGTCCGTTTGCGCGATCGCACAGGATGCACCAAACAATACACTAATCACCGCATAAGTTGCTAACGTTGGTGCTAGATATTCCCAAGCTTGGGGTAACAAGTTCATCCCAAATCTGAGTAAACCATAAGTTCCTAATTTCAACAATACCCCAGCTAATAAAACAGAAATTGGTGTAGAAGCTTCGACGTGGGCATCGGGCAACCAAGTATGAAAAGGAACGAGAGGAATTTTAATGCCAAACCCAACTAAAATTCCTGCTAATAATAATAGTTGAGTGGCTAAAGGTAGAGTGTGAGCATTTAAAGTTGCTAGTCCAAAACTAGGAGAATGACTCAACCAAACCATGCCCAAAAAACTAGCTAAAATTAAGATTCCCGAAATCGCAGTATAAATCAGAAACTTAGTAGCAGCATACCCCCGTTTTGCACCACCCCAAATAGCAATCAAAAGATAGAGGGGAATCAATTCCAATTCATAAAACAGGAAAAATAACAATAAATCCTGTGCTAAAAAAGCTCCTGTCACCCCTGCACTCAGCAGCAGCACCAAGGAGTAATAAAATTTAGGACGTTGAAGAGATTCATTACTACTATAGATGGCAATACCTGTTAAAAGTCCATTTAACAACAGCAATGGCAAGGATAAACCATCTACACCTAAATTATAGTTTAAACCTAACGCATCTATCCAAGGTAACGACTCAGCAAACTGTATTCCCACTTCCCCAGGATTAAATTTAATTGTCAGGAAAACCGTCCACAGAAAAATAATTACCGCCAAGGCCAAAGCTATTTTACGGGCAATTTTCCCACTCAGAGTAGCGGGATAGAAACCAATTAAAGCTGCACCCAGTAACGGCAGCAATATCAATGTACTTAGCATCATAATGAGGAGTTCAGGAGTTTAGGAGTTTAGGAGTTCAGGAGTCAGGAAGGAGGAAGTAGGGGAAGTAGAGGAAGTAGGGGAGGTAAATAACCCAGTCACCAGTCCCCAGTCCCCAGTCCCCAGTCCCCAGTCCCCTAAAAAGGCAATTTATCCAGTAAACCCAAGGACCAGCTAATAAAGAAACCAAGAAGGCTGATCACAACGAGGATAGTTAACATATAACCTTGGGATTGACCGGAAATGCTGTATTTTAAGCTTTGTCCGCCAAAAATAGTGGCAAAGCCGACTAAGTTTACCAACCCATCCACTAAATAGCGATCGCTCCATGCAGATATCTTGGACAATAATGCTACTGCACTAACTATGGTGAAGCGATAAACTCTATCAATGTAAAAATCATACCCTAGTAAATCTTGTAAAAATCTCCAGCCCAGAATTGTGGATCTTGACCAACCTTTATGCAAGTAAATCGTTGAGCCAATCACCACCCCTAAGACCGTGGAAGTCATCAAAGCTAATACAATGTACCAATCAATACTTTCCCAGTTTGGTAGTAAGTACCATTGCTGAAGCATCATTGGTATTAGCAGGGTGATGATAGTTAAAGTCACCATTGGCAAAGCCATTGGCCAACCGACTTCTGGGGCGCGGCGTGTTTTCTGTTGTGGTTTTCCCCAAAAGATGAGCCGGAAAACTCTGGTTAAATTTAAAGCTGTCAAGCCATTAACCAAAACTAAAACTGCAATCACCCAAGGGTTAACTTTGATTAAGCCATCAGCCCAAGCCAACATTGCCCAAAAACTACCCAAGGGTAATAATGTCACCATCCCTGCTGAACCAACTACAAAGGCGGTGGTAGTAGCTGGCATTCTTGACCACAAACCACCCATTTCTGTTAAGTCTTGACTTTGGGTGGTATATATGATAGAGCCGGAACTCATAAATAATAAGGCTTTGGCGATCGCATGAGTTAGCAACAACATCAAAGCCACTCCACCCTGTTCTAAACCCACTGCCAAAAACACCAACCCCATATAGGCACTAGTGGAATGAGATAAAGCCCGCTTAATATCAATCTGGGCTATTGACACCAATGTTGCACCCACCGCAGTCACCGTACCCATAATTACCAAGGCATTGAGCGCCACAGGGGATAGAACTAATATGGGCTGAATCTTGTACAAAACATAAGCACCACCAGCCACTACCAAAGAGTTTCGCATTACCGAAGCCGGGTTTGGTCCTTCCATTGCCTCATCTAACCACAAATGTAGGGGAAATTGGGCGCACTTACCAGCAGGACCAGCTATCAAAGCTATACCCAGTAATGTTGATGTTAATGGACTTAAATTAGCGGTTTGTACCCACTCATACAAGTCAGAAAAGTTCAAACTACCAGCTTGGGTGGAAAGCGTGACAACAGCCATCAGCAATAATAAATCTCCCACACGCTTGGTTAAAAACGCATCTCGCGCTGCTGTGACTACCAAGGGTTGAGCATACCAAAAACCCACCAACAAGTAAGTAGAAAGGGTGAGAACTTCCAGCAAGGCATAACTGAGGAACAAAGAATCACTAATCGCTAAACCAGTCAAAGCGGCTTCAAAAAATCCCAAAAGCCCAAAAAATCTGGCTAAAGACCAGTCTTTCTCCATGTAACCCAGGGCATAAATTTGAGCTAATAAACTTAATCCTGTGATTAAAACTATTGCCCCAATACTTACTGGTGACAGTTCTAAAGCAAAGGTTAACTTAAAATCCGCAGCTTGAAACCAAGTAATTAATAAATTTTCTTGGTCTCTGTTCCAGATGTCTCGAAATACAATCAGGCTATGGATAAAACCTAGTAAGGTCGTCAACAAGTTCAAGTAAGCAGCAGGTCTAGGTCCTGTACGTTGAATTAACCCAATGCCCCAAGGCAGTGTTAAAATTGCCCCTAGTAAGTTATAAAAAGGTATAAACCAACTGGTGAAAAATAGAACTTCATTCATTTAATTTTTCCTTGACGACTCAGTCTTTGGTTTCTTAAACAGCCTTAAATCAATCATTTGCTTAAAAAATGTTAATTTTGAAAAAATCAAGTTTTTCTTAACTATTTCTCAAAACGCTTGAATCAGTATTTTTACTTTATTTTTACTTTCACCTGCGCTATTCACGGGCTGTTAGATATAAATTTACAAAATTTACAAAATTTACAAAATTTACAAAATTTACAGATTTCGCAGCATTTACTGATTTTCAGTATTCAGCAATCTTGTTAAAAAAAACAAGGACAAAAGCCAGTCGGTAAATTTGTATTGTGGAATTGGGCAAACTTTTAATTTCATCAAAAACCTCTCTGCTTATAATTAGGTTAAAACTGATTACTGATAGCTGAATGCTGACTAATTATCTTCTTTAATCATCTGATGGAACATTTGTCTTCCTACTTTGAAAAAAGAATTTTATACTTTATATTTAAAAATCTTATATATTGTTCATTCAATATCTGTGCCAATAGCAAAAATCAAGGAAAGACTGAGACAGTAAAATATACAGCCTTTGTTCAATCCTGAGTAGTTCAGATTAGCCCTGGCTATGAATGTGATTTTTTAAAGTAATAAAAAAATTATAAAGCATAAGTGGCCACTCTAGGAAACCGTGAACTTTGATGTATTTTTTGGGTATATTAAGTTTTGTTAAGTTTTTTAAAAGTATTTTATCATAAACTATTATAGTAATTTATGTTGCCAGGGATGCCAAGGTTTCATATCCTTAATTTTAGAAGTATTTTTCTTCAATGCTCAAAATGAGCATCCCCGTCAAAAAAATACACCCATAGTACAGATTGTATTAAATTTTTAGGAGTTCTGCGATGCCAATTGCAGTTGGAATGATTGAGACAAAAGGGTTTCCAGCAGTAGTAGAAGCTGCGGATGCGATGGTAAAAGCAGCCCGTGTTACCTTAGTAGGCTATGAAAAAATCGGTAGTGCGCGTGTTACCGTAATTGTGCGGGGTGATGTATCTGAAGTACAAGCTTCAGTAGCAGCGGGAATTGAAGCCGCAAGAAGAGTCAATGGTGGTGAAGTTTTGTCTACTCATATCATTGCTCGTCCCCACGAAAACCTAGAATATGTATTACCGATTCGGTACACAGAAGCAGTAGAACAGTTCCGAACCTAAACACTTTTAAAATAAAGTGGTTAAAGGATTTGCTTGCTTACGTGGAAAATTTGTCTGTTTGTTGTTTGTTGAAAAATTTGATTTAAGGATAAAAGAATAATGTCAATTGCAGTGGGAATGGTGGAAACCCTGGGCTTTCCAGCAGTAGTAGAAGCTGCTGATGCTATGGTAAAAGCGGCTCGTGTTACCTTAGTAGGCTATGAAAAAATTGGTAGCGGTCGGGTAACAGTTATTGTGCGTGGTGACGTTTCCGAAGTCCAAGCTTCTGTAGCAGCAGGAGTAGAAAACGTGAAACGAGTTAACGGTGGACAAGTGTTGTCTACACACATAATTGCTCGTCCTCACGAAAACCTGGAATATGTACTGCCAATTAGATATACAGAGGATGTTGAACAATTCCGGGAAGGTGTAAGCGGAATTCGTCCTTTCAGAAGCAGACAATAATTAAGAATGCAAATTGCTAAAGTGCGTGGCACAGTAGTTAGCACCCAAAAAGATCCGAGTCTGCGGGGTGTAAAACTACTAATGTTGCAATTAGTAGATGAAACCGGAAATCTCCTCTCAGAATATGAGGTAGCAGCCGATAGTGTGGGAGCAGGAGTAGATGAGTGGGTACTTGTCAGTAGAGGCAGTGCCGCTCGTCAAGTTCTTGGTAACGAACAACGTCCGTTAGATGCAGCAGTAGTGGCGATAATAGATACCATTCACGTTGAAGATCGTTTCATTTACAGCAAAAAAGATCAATATAGATAGTCAGGGAACAGGTGACAGGTGACAGGTGATAGAAGTATATAGCAGGGGAGCAGGGAGCAGGGAGCAGGGGGCAAGAATAACCACCAACCACTGATTACTGACCACTGATTACTGACCACTGATTACTGATTACTGACCACTAAAAACTGACAAAAAGCATATTTGAGGAGGAATCTCACAATGGCAGTCCGCAGCACGGCGGCACCCCCAACCCCGTGGTCTAGGAGTTTAGCTGAACCAGATATCCATCAAACCGCATTTGTACATTCTTCTTGTAATCTCATTGGGGATGTACACCTGGGTCAGAATGTGATTATTGCTCCAGGAACTTCGATTAGAGCAGATGAAGGTACACCTTTTTATATTGGTGAAAATACTAATATTCAAGATGGTGTAGTCATTCATGGGTTGGAGCAAGGCCGAGTAATTGGTGATGATGGCGAAAAATACTCGGTATGGATTGGTAAAAATGCTTCTATTACCCACATGGCGCTGATTCATGGACCAGCTTATGTTGGGGACAGTTGCTTTATAGGTTTTCGCTCCACTGTCTTTAACGCCAGAGTCGGAGCAGGTTGCATCGTCATGATGCACGCATTAATACAAGATGTAGAAATTCCTCCGGGGAAATACGTAGCTTCTGGTTCTATTATTACGACCCAGCAACAAGCGGATCGTCTGCCAGATGTACAAGATCAGGATCAGCAATTTGCTCACCACGTTGTGGGGATAAATCAGGCTTTGCGGGCTGGTTATCGCTGTGCAGAGGATCTCAAGTGTATTACCCCAATTCGGGATGAACTGAATGTTTCTGGGGCAAAATCTTATACAAGCATTACCGTTGAAGAATTGGATAGGAGTAGTGAAGTGGCAAGCAAATTGGGTGCAGAAACGATAGAGCAAGTGCGCTATCTACTGGAACAAGGTTATAAAATTGGCACAGAACACGTAGATCAAAGACGTTTCCGCACAGGTTCTTGGCAAAGCTGTAAGGCTATTGAAACCCGGTCATTAGGGCAAGCGATCGCAGCCTTAGAATCTTGTTTAGTAGACCACAGTGGCGAGTATGTGCGGTTGTTCGGCATTGACAATGGTAGAAAACGGGTATTAGAAACCATCATTCAACGTCCTGATGGTGTAGTTAGCAACGGTACATCTAGCTTTAAAGCTCCGGCGGCTACATCTTACAGCAGCTACAACGGCAATGGTCATGGTAACGGTGCTGTTGCCAGTGGTAGCCTCAGTGCCGAAACCATTAACCAAATTCGCCAACTTTTGGCTAATGGCTACAAAATTGGTACAGAACACGTGGATGAGCGTCGTTTCCGTACAGGTACATGGCAAAACTGCCAACCCATTGAAACAAATTCTGCTAATGAGGTAGTAGCAGCGTTAGAAGATTGTATGGTTTCCCATCAGGGGGAATATGTACGTTTAATTGGCATTGATGCTAAAGCTAAACGTCGCGTACTAGAAACCATTATCCAACGTCCTAACGGACAAGTAGTATCTTCTGGCACAGCGAAACCAGCAGCAGCTTCTTATGGTGGTGGAACTGCAACCGTAACTAGCACCCGTTTAAGTGCAGAAGTTGTAGATCAACTGAGACAGTTGTTACAAGGTGGGTTGAAAATTAGCGTAGAACACGTAGACCAGCGCCGTTTCCGTACAGGTACTTGGGCGAGTGCCGGACAAATTGAAGCGAGAACAGAAAGAGATGCGATCGCTGCTGTAGAAGCTTGCCTCTCTGAATATCCAGGTGAATACGTGCGTTTAATTGGAATCGACACCGCAGCAAAACGCCGCGTGTTAGAAGCAATTATTCAGCGTCCATAATTTTAGGTGATAGGTGACAGAAGGCAGGAGTCAGGAGTCAGGAGTCAGGAGTCAGGAGTCAGGAGTCAGGAGTCAGGAGAATTTAAGAATAAAGAATTAATTTTTCTTCCCCTGCTTCCCCTGCTTCCCCTGCTTCCCCCACCTACCTATCTCAAAATATTCAACATTAATTTTTCCGGCTTCCGAGGTAATAAATTCCATGTCTGTGCCGCTGCTACGCCTGGGCAACAGTTTTGATTTTTTTATGAGTGGCGATGTCAATATTCATGAAACCGCCGTAATAGCACCAGGGGTAATACTCCAAGCAGCTGCCAACAGTAAAATTATTATTGGTCCTGGGGTTTGTATTGGCATGGGGTCAATTCTCCAAGTCAATGAGGGTATCCTAGAAATAGAAGTAGGAGCAAACCTGGGAGCCGGCTTTTTGATGGTTGGCCAAGGCAAAATTGGGGCTAATGCTTGTATTGGTGCTGCTACGACAGTGTTTAACTGTTCCGTCGCACCGGAGCAAGTAGTACCATCAGGTTCAATTCTGGGAGATAGCAGTCGGCAAATTGATGAAAATCAAAATCAACCAACGGTAGAAACTTCTTCTGATACCACGGTGACAAATCCCCCAGAAGCAGAACCAGAGAACCCAGAGGAAAAAGTAGTTACTTCTACTCAATTCTCTGCTGTGGCTTTTGTAGAGTTTAAACAAGAATCTACTTCCGTACCTCCACCTTCTCCCACTCCTAAAAGCCAGTCGCCTCCAGTTGCAGCAACTCCCCTGGTTACTGACTCTACTCTTACAGAAACAACTCTCCCAGGCTCTCCAGAAACTAACTCTCAAGCACCCGAACCCAGTCCTGCTAACACTGAAAGTTCTCAAATTTTTGGAACACAGATATATGGACAAGGAAGCATTAATAGACTATTGACTACATTGTTTCCCAATCGGCAACCCTTGAGTAACCAAAACTCTGAAAATTCTTCAGAGTAAGTGTTATTTGTTAGTTGTCTGCCTTTGCGAGAATCCTGGTGAATTTATGATGGAAACATACAACCAACGCTCTCTTAGTACCATCCATGCACCACGTCGCCGCGATCCCCTCAAGGATGCAGCCTTGGGTATGGTATCCACTCTCAGTTTTCCGGCTATTGTTGGCACGGCTGATATGATGCTCAAGTCGGCTGGTGTTCATTTAGTCGGCTATGAAAAAATTGGTAGTGGTCACTGTACGGCTATTGTTCGGGGTAATATTGCTGATGTACGTCTAGCTGTGGAAGCTGGTGTACAAACAGCAGAACAGTTTGGACAATTGGTGTCTAGTTTGGTTATTCCTCGGCCTTATCCCAATTTGGATATAGTTCTACCTATTAACCGTCTCACGCAAATAATGGAGGATGGCAGTTACAGCCGTTTGAGTAATCAAGCGATTGGTTTGGTGGAAACTCGTGGTTTTCCGGCAATGGTAGGGGCTTGTGATGCTATGCTGAAATCAGCAGATGTCCATTTAGCTTCCTATGAAAAAATTGGTGCGGGCTTGTGTACCGCTATTATTCGGGGTACGGTGGCTAATGTGGCTGTTGCTGTAGAAGCGGGAATGTATGAGGCAGAAAGGATTGGTGAGTTAAACGCTGTCATGGTGATTCCGCGACCTTTGGATGAGTTGGAACAAACCTTGCCTGTGGCTAGTTGCTGGGTGGAAGAACGTCAACCAGTGAATATACCCTTGAATATCAAGGATAAAATTGTTGATGCAGAAGCTGTGGAATTACCTGATTTAGCGAAATTGCCTGTTAAGGTTAAGGAAGAACTTTGGAGTGATGAGTGATGAATGATGAATGGTGAATAATCAATTATATGTAGCTGTGGACAAGAACTTTAAGACATGATTGAAAAATCAAACCTAGTTTTGACAAGGGTTTTACGTTTGCCTTTTGCCTCTTGCCTTCTGCTATATTTTCGATATTCAGCATTCATCTTGGGTTAGAAGGAATCTTACGTTTTGTGTTGTTTTGATCATATCTTTTCAATTCCATAAGTCCAATACTACACTTCTGATAGCGAGGATAGATTTTTCCCTATACTTACACTCATAACTTTAATATGTGTGCCACTACACAATATGTCAGTGTTAAGTAATACTAAATATATATAGTAGTCGGCAGATAATGAGGATCATCTCAAATTCTACAATCTTTGTAAAACAAGAGTTGTCACAATCTTACTGCTGACTAATATATCTAACCCAAGTTGCTAGTTACAAAAAAGTCAGGGTGTAGGGGTGTAGGAGAAAAACTTAATTCTTGGTTCTGAACTTCTGAACTTCTGAACTTCTAACACAACTAGCAAATTAAGTTATCTATTAACTGCTATTAGAGGAGAATCACCTTGAACCAAGCGACACTGCACCAGTTGAAGGTGTTCGAGGCCGCTGCAAGACACGGTAGCTTTACCCGTGCTGCTGAAGAGTTATTTCTCACCCAACCGACTGTATCAATGCAAATCAAGCAACTAACAAAATCTGTGGGGTTGCCATTGTTTGAACAGGTGGGAAAACGCTTATTTTTAACAGAAGCGGGACATCAGTTATTTGCCACTTGTCGCCAGATTTTTGACACTATCGCCCAGTTTGAAATGACTGTTGCGAATTTAAAGGGGCTAAAACAAGGTCAATTGCGTTTGGGGGTAATTACCACAGCTAAATATATTATTCCCCGTTTGTTGGGTCCGTTTTGCCAACTTTATCCGGGAATTGATATTTCGCTACAGGTAACAAATCATGAAGGTATTTTAGATCGGATGATTACTAATTTGGACGACTTGTATATTATGAGTCAAGTTCCAGATCATTTGGATATCAATTGTCAACCTTTTTTGGAAAATCCTTTAGTGGTTTTTGCTCCCGCTGGGCATCCGTTAGCAAAGGAAAAAAATATTCCTTTAGAACGACTGGGAGAAGAACCATTTATTATGCGCGAACCTGGTTCCGGCACACGCCGCGCTGTGCAAAGTCTCTTAGATGAACATGGGGTGAAGGTCAAGGTGAAATTGGAATTAGGGAGTAATGAAGCAATAAAACAGGCTATAGTTGGAGGCTTGGGAATTTCGGTGCTATCTCGTCATACTTTGTTGACGGATGCCCATGAGTTTAGTATTTTGGATGTCCAGCATTTTCCCATTAAGCGGACTTGGTATATAGCTTATCCAGCAGGTAAACAATTATCTATTGTTGCTCGTACTTATTACGAGTATCTATTAGAAGCAGCAAGGAAAATTGTGGAACAGGAAATTGCTCCTCTCAGTATTAAGGTTGAGCAACTTCCGTCATAAAATTTGCATCAAATTTACATTCAAAACTTCCTTACTGCTTGACGGTGCAACAGGAAACCATTGACAATTAACCAACATAATTATTAAACCAGTGAACAGGCAAAAGGTGACAGTGATAACTGGTAACTGTTAAACATGGTGGAAAACTGGCAATGGTAAACTCGGAATTATCATCTTGGCGTAAAACAATACAAAGCTAGATTGTATCTGTCACAGTCTATGGTGACAAAGCTTTGGTTACAAGAAGAGGTGTAATAAGCTGTTGTGCATTTAATTTGTATAAGTGGAACAGGCATCTTGCCTGTTAAACAAGAGTTCAGAATATTAGGATTATACAATTTAGCTGTGTAACAGCTTATC
>NZ_JACJPT010000125.1:0-14312 GCF_014696195.1 Sphaerospermopsis sp. FACHB-1094
GACAGGCTCAGGACAGGCTCAGGACAGGCTCAGGACAGGCTCAGGACAGGCTCAGTACAAGTCGCTCAGTACAAGTCGCTCAGTACAAGTCGCTCAGTACAAGTGCGCTCAACACAAGTCTAGCACCTGTAAATCTTTTACCTACTTCCAGGAGGCACTAGAACTACGAAGTAGAACCCCATAGATTTAGTTGTCAAGGTACAGATTGCCGTTAGGCAGTTAGGTTTTTATACAGGTTGATTACCGTTCCTGTGAGAATGATTATAGCACAGAGGCGTAAACGCCTCCTTATGCTTTCATACCTTGCCTCAAGGACGGTTAAGAGTCAAACTCAACTTATGCTACAATTATTTAATTCAAAATCAAATTACTGAAAAAATTAAACATGAATTTTTTTGATAAGTTAAATACGACCATTGTCCAAAATCAAAGTTTACTATTTGTGGGACTTGATCCAAATCCTGAGATGATTCCAGCCCGTTATCAATCATCTGATTTAATTACAGGTTTAGAAAGTTGGTTGCAATTTATGATTGCGGAAACGGCTGATTTTGTCTGTGCTTATAAACCAACTTTGGGTTTTTATCAGGTTTTGGGTGTGCCGGGTTTAGAGTTGTTAATGAGAATTTTAAAATCTATTCCTAGTCACATTCCTATTATTTTAGATGCTAAACATAGTGATTTAAATACTAGCAGTGTTTTCGCCCATTCAATATTTACAGAATGGCAGGTAGACGCGGTTACTCTTAGTCCCTATACTGGTCAGGATCATGTTGCACCTTTTTTAGTTTATCCTGATAAATCTGTATTTATTTTATGTTGTACTTCTAATCCTGGTGCTGCCACTGTACAACAATATCCTCATAATTCACCGCTTTATTTACAGGTTGTTCAAGAATCAAAAACTTGGGGAACTCCTGAACAATTATGTTTAGAAGTGGGAACTACAAATGCAGAAGTTTTAAAATCTATTCGTTCTCTTGCTCCCGAAAGAATTATTATGGCACGGAGTATTTGGGCTGGGGAAGGTAATATTAAACAAATTTTGGCAGCAGGTTTAAATGCTAACGGTGATGGTTTGTTAATACCTGTTTCTCAAGATATGTTAGGAAGTGCAAATCTATCTGAAGAAATTCAATTTTTACGCAGAGAGATTAATGAATTTAGAGGTGAATTTATCCATGATGCTTCTAGTTGTGAAGTTTGGTTTTCTGATGTTGATGTGCAAGATAAACATCCTCATCAAGATTTGATTTTACAACTTTTTGATATTGGTTGTATTATGTTTGGGGAATTTGTCCAAGCTTCAGGGGCGACTTTTCCTTATTACATTGATTTACGGAAAATAATTTCTAATCCCCAAGTTTTTAATCAGGTGCTTAGTGCTTATGAGGAGATTTTAAAAAATCTAACTTTTGATAGGTTGGCTGGTATTCCTTATGGTTCTTTACCTACTGCAACTGGTTTATCTTTAAGGTTGGATTGTCCGATGATTTTTCCCCGTAAAGAAGTGAAAGCACATGGTACACGCAGAGTCATTGAAGGTAACTTCCATCCTGGCGAAACGGTTGCAGTGGTTGATGATATTCTGATCAGTGGCAAAAGTGTGATGGAAGGAGCAGAAAAGATTCAATCTGTGGGATTAAAGGTTAATGATATTGTGGTTTTTATTGATCATGAAAAGGGTGTTAAAGATAGATTAAAAGCAAATGGTTATTGTGGTCATTCGGTTTTAACTATTTCGGAAATTGTGACTACTCTACACGAAGTAGGCAGAATAAATGATGAACAATTGTTAGCTTTTAGGGAAAGTTAGTTGGTAAGGAGTCAGGAGTCAGGAGTGATCATATTCCATAAAAGTTGGGGATCTTATTCTCTACTCCCTAGCTATATCCTTATATCTGTGAAAAGAAGAACTTATAGATTATTTTTGGAGATTTTTGGAAAAATCGTAGTGATTGATACATACAATCAAAAAAACGATGGTTAACATTAAAAAAATCTTGTACTGGAAGAAAACATTTTGAGAACAACCTTTTTGTTCTGTGTTTGTCTTCTCATCTCGCGGAAAACCGCATATAGGAGTCTATCTTCTTCAGAAATTTACCTGAGTTTAATAATATCAAATTCCTCTAGTCTAACCTTTTAGACTCATAATTTCTCTCACAAAAATGAGGCAGGTATTAACACAATCCTGTCTTAATGCAACATAAGCTAAACGCAAAGGAGTTTACCATGCAACGACAAATGTGCTGGTTATCTAAGTCTGGTGATGATGGTGAAAAAATCTTACATTTGCAGACTTCTCCTGGTCAACCTTGGCGGCCTTATACGGCGTTTCCTCAATTTTCTGTTCCTGATTATCAAATACCCGGTGGTTCTAAGGGTTGGGCAACTTATCAAAAATTGCTGAAAGCGGGCTGGACATTAGTTCCTAGCGCACGGGCAAATGAGTTTAGCGATAATTTTGCAGAATCAATGGTGCAATATTAATAACTACTAGCTGAACCTTCACCACGGGGATCTGCGGCTCCCTCTAATGTATCATTTTCTGTAACTGCGATCGCATTTGCATTACCCCAAGGTGCAGTTTCTTTGATTTTGTGTCCCCGACGACGTAAGTCTTGCAAGGTTAACGCATCTAAACCCCAAGACTGGACAAGTAACACATCGGGTAGCCACTGGTGATGTATGCGTGGTACGGAAACGGCTGCACCCACATCCATTTTGTATTCCAAAACGTTGAGTATTATTTGCAATACTTGGGTGATGATGGTGCTACCACCGGGAGAACCGACGGCTAAACGCAAGCGGTTGTTTTCGGTGACGATAGTGGGTGTCATACTGGATAGGGGTGTTTTCCGGGGGGCGATGCTGTTAGCTTCGTTACCAACTAACCCAAAGGCGTTTGGTACTCCTGGTGCGGCTGCAAAGTCATCCATTTCATTATTTAACACTATTCCTGTTCCTGGTGTGACTATTCCCGCACCAAAACCTAAGTTAATGGTGAAGGTTAAACTAACGGCGTTTCTGTCTGCGTCAACTACGTTTAAATGACTGGTTTCTGTTTTTTCAGGAATTGTTGTTGTTTTCAATCCTGGTTTTATTTCTGTTGATGGTATCGCCTTTTTCATGTTAATTTGTTGGCGACGTTTTTGGGCGTAATTTTTGCTAATTAGTTCAGAAACGGGGACTTGAACAAAATCAGGATCACCTAAATATTTGGCGCGATCGCTATAAGCAATTTTCATACTTTCTACCATTAAATGGATCGCGTCTGGGTGATTCCATCCTAATGATTTTAAGTCTGTGTCACCAATAATATTTAACATTTGTAATAAATGTACACCACCTGATGATGGAGGTGGCATAGAACAAACTCTTGCTGTTCGGAAGTTGCCACAAACAGGATCGCGCCAAATTGGTTGATATTGTTTTAAATCTTCCAGAGTAATTAAACCGCCATTTTTTGCCATATCATCAGCGATAAGTTTGGCAATTTTTCCAGTGTAAAAACTTTGAGGATTTTCAGAAATTTCTGTTAAAGTTTTTGCTAAATCACTTTGAATTAATCTTTCCCCTGGTTGATAATATTCACCGTTGCGAGTGAAGATTTTACTGGCTGCTGGGTTGTTGAGAATTTTAGGTTTACGGTCTTGAAAACGGGAGAGAGAAAGCCAAGAAACTCTATTACTGATAATAAAACCATTTTTAGCCAGTGCAATTGATGGTTTAACAACTTCTTGCCAAGGTAACTTGCCATAACGACGATGTACTTCATACATACCCGCTACAGTTCCGGGAGTTGCTACTGCTAAATAACCGTTGGTACTTGCACCGGGAATTACTTTACCATCAGCATCTAAATACATATTTTTTGTTGCTTTGATGGGTGCGCGTTCCCGAAAATCTAAAGCTTTAATTTCTCCGGTTTTTTGAGAATGAAATAGTAGGAAACCACCGCCACCAATACCTGCGGAAAATGGTTCAACTACGGAAATTGCAAAGGTTGTCGCTACTGCTGCATCTACCGCATTTCCGCCTTTTTTTAATATTGAAAGTCCAACTTCACTTGCTAAGGGGTTGGCGGATGTCACCATTGCAGTTTTGCTTTTTACAGGTACGTTGATGGTAGCTGATACTGCTTGGGTGGTGAGGATAGCAGTCAGGGAGATGAAAGAGATGATGAGGTTTTGGGTTTTGGTTATGGTGCGCATTTTTATGATGGGTTAAGTAGTGACAAAAACATAAATTTATAAAGATTTATTAAAAATTCAGCATTATTTTGAACAGAGATGTTTTAAGTATGATGTAATTATTACATTGAAAAAGGACAAAAATCAGTCAAATGCTAAAATAATATTGATTTATGGTTATTGGCAAGAGTTAAATTATGAACTCATTTGAACGTATAACTATTGAAGGATACCGTCGCTTATTTAATGTACAACTAGATATGCGAGATCGTCCTCTTACAGTCATGATTGGTGCTAATGGTGCAGGTAAAACTTCTTTATTAGAAATTTTTTCACTTTTAGCAGCATCAGCAAATGCTCAATTAGCAAATAAAATTTCAGAATTAGGTGGACTACCTGATATTGTTACTCGTGATAGAGCTAATAGTATAACCATTTCTTTGTCCATGAGTGTACCAGGGTATGCACCACTTAATTACCAACTGGAAGTTGCTCTAAAAGGTTTCACTTATGAAATTGCAATAGAAACACTAACTCAACAAAATAACCCTCATGCTGTAGAGCCATTCAAATATATTGAATCTCGTGGATTGGATGTAAAATATTTTAATACGGAAGACAGAGCATTATTACGCCCAAATTGGGATCATAATCCCTTAGAAACATCTCTTGCTCAAGTTCCCAAAATGTATAAAGCACCGGAAACGCTGCGTAAAGAATTAGCATCATGCACATTTTACGGTGCATTGAATGTTGCTCCTAAAAGTCCTGTGCGTTTACCACAGTCAATGCGTCCTGCAACTTTGCCGCGTGCTAATGGTGAAGATTTAGTTTCCTGTCTGTACTATTTACGAGAAACTGAACCAGAACGATTTGAAATTATTGAAGATACCCTTGCTGCGGCTTTTCCAGATTTTGAAAGATTAGGTTTTCCTCCAGTAGCAGCAGGAACTATTACAATGACTTGGAAAGATAAAAATTTTTCTAAGCCTCTTTATATGCACCAACTTTCTGAAGGAACTTTGCGGTTTATTTGGTTAATCACATTGTTGTTAAGTCCTGGTTTAACTGCTGTCACTCTGATCGATGAACCAGAAGTTAGTTTACACCCAGAATTATTAAGATTACTTGCTGATGTGATGCGAGAAGCTTCACAAAAAACTCAGCTAATTGTTGCCACTCATTCCGATAGATTAATTAGATTTTTGAAACCTCAAGAAGTGTTAGTTTGTGATGCAGAAGATGGTTTAACTACTATGACTTGGGGTGATACTTTTAATTTAGAACATTGGTTAGAAGATTATAGTTTAGATGAACTTTGGGCGATGAATTTAATAGGTGGTCGTCCATGAAAATAGCGATTTTAGTTGAGGGTGCAACAGAAACAGCTTTTAAGCCAGTTTTATTATATTTTCTCAAATCACGTTTACAGCAAATGCCCAAACTCAAGTTTATTCCCCATGATGGACGCATTCCTAAAGGAGATAAACTAAGACGAATTGTTGAAAATTTATTGATAGGTAAAGATGCTTTTGATGCGGTAATTGCTTTAACTGATGTTTATACAGGAACTAATGATTTTAAAGATGGGGAAGATGCTAAAGCGAAAATGCGAGAATGGGTAGGGAATAATCCTAATTTTTATCCCCATGTAGCGCAGCATGACTTTGAAGCTTGGTTATTACCTTATTGGTCAACAATTCAGAAATTAGCAAAATCTAATAAGTCAGCACCAGCAGGTTTACCGGAAAAGGTAAATCATGGAAATCCACCATCTTATAGAATTAAAGAAGTATGTGAAACTGGTAAATGTCAACGCAGTTATAATAAAATTCGTGATGGTGCGAGAATTTTGAAAGACCAAGATTTAATGGTTTCTGTTAATCAATGTCCTGAATTAAAGGCATTTATCAATACTATTATTGAATTAAGTAAGGGTGATTTAATTCCATGAATTAGGAAATAATGATATTACGAATGGCTTATCTGTTAGCTACCATGCCCGCCCGGAAATGAATTTCCGGTCTCATAGCCAAAGTAAACTAAAGTTTACTAAGGAATTTTCCCATGATTTAGTCATTTTTAGATGACTTTAGCTATTAGCAAGGAAATTAATTTCCCTGCGGGCTTTTAATTTTCCCCTATTCCCTGATATACTACCAACTAAGTTGGAAATATACAGAATTATGCCACAGGACTTATCACCCCTCTGGATATCGCTGAAAACCTCATTTTTAGCGACTTTTATCACCTTCTTTTTCGGTGTTGGTGCTGCTTACTGGATGTTGGGATATCGGGGTAAAGGGAAATCTATAATTGAAGGGATATTCGTTGCACCGCTAATTTTACCGCCTACGGTTGTGGGTTTTTTGCTGCTGCTATTTTTTGGTAAAAATGGTCTTGCTGGTAAATTATTAGAACCTTTTAATGTGACTATTGTATTTACTTGGTATGGTGCGGCGATCGCTGCAATGGTGGTTTCTTTCCCATTAATGTATAAAACTGCGTTGGGTGCTTTTGAACAAATTGATGCTAATTTATTAAGAGTAGCGAGAACTTTAGGCGCTAAGGAATTTACTATATTTTGGCGGGTAAGTTTACCTTTAGCATTTCCTGGTATTTTAGCAGGTGCAACTTTAGCTTTTGCCCGTGCTTTGGGTGAGTTTGGTGCAACTTTGATGTTAGCTGGTAACATTCCTGGACAAACGCAGAATATACCAATGGCGATATATTTTGCTGTGGAAGCTGGGGATATGAATGAAGCTTGGTTTTGGGCAATTATTATTGTTTCAATTTCCTTAACAGGAATTATTTTAACTAACTTCTGGGAAGACCGCAAGCAGAAAATTAGACGCACTAATAAAGCAGAAATTGCAACAATAAAACCAGAAAATCAATCCTTTTCTTTACCTCCTAATTCTTTGACATCTGGTTTATTGATAGATATTGAAAAAAACCTCTCAAGTTTTCATCTGAAAATTGCCTTTAATACGGATAACCAACCTTTAGGTTTATTAGGAAGTTCTGGCGCAGGTAAAAGTATGATTCTCCGGTGTTTAGCTGGAATAGAAACACCAAATAAAGGCAGAATCGTATTAAATAATAGAGTTTTATTTGATTCAGAAAAAGGAATTAATGTTCCTGTTCGTCAACGCAAAATCGGTTTTTTATTTCAAAATTATGCCTTATTTCCTCATCTCACAGTAGCACAAAATATCGCCTTTGGTTTACCTACAGAATTATCAAATGGGAATCTTAAAGTAGAGGTAGAAAAGCAATTAATAGCCATGCACTTAGAGGGTTTAGGTAATCGTTATCCTCACCAACTTTCAGGAGGACAACAACAACGGGTAGCTTTAGCGAGAGCGTTAGCAAGTCAACCAGAAGCTTTACTTTTAGATGAGCCATTTTCTGCCCTGGATACACATTTACGAAGTCAGTTAGAACAACAAATGACAGAAACTTTAGCTGATTATTCTGGTGTGACTTTATTTGTTACTCATAACATGGAAGAAGCCTATAGGTTGTGTCCTAATTTGTTAGTTTTAGAAGACGGAAAAGAAGCACATCATGGTTCTAAATATGAAATTTTCCAACATCCTGCTACTATGAATGTGGCAAAAATTACAGGATGTAAAAATTTTTCTCGCGCTGTTGTTTTGTCATCCCAAAAAGTAGAAGCAATTGATTGGGGTTGTACTTTAGAAGTTGTAGAATCTATTCCTGAAAATTTATCTCATGTTGGGATTCGCGCCCATCAAATTGTGTTTAAAAATGATGCAAATCTGGAAAATACTTTTCCTTGTTGGTTGGTGAGAACTAGCGAAACTCCTCACCGCATGACTTTATTTTTAAAGTTGCATTCTCCAGCGGAAAATGTTCATGATTATCATCTACAAGCAGAAGTTTATAAGGAAAAATGGGTGACAATTAAAGACAAACCTTTTCCTTGGTATGTACATTTAGATCCTGTAAGGTTAATGTTGATGGAGTAGGTTAATTTTCAGATACCCAACTTCTTGGAGAAGTCGGGTATCTTTGGGGGATCTTTGGTAGAAGTAAATATTTCTCACATCTTCCCATTTCTATTTACTGTCACCTGTCACCTGTCACCTATTCCCTATTTCAACAACAAATAAAATAATTGTCCATTGCTGACTGTCACACCAGCGCGATCGCCAGCAATATCTCCTGTTCCCAAGTAATAATCTACTCTACCTGGTCCTTTAATTGCACCACCTGTATCTTGATCTAATACAAAACGGCTAACTGTCCGATTGTCCAATTCTCCGTTATTTTTAACAAAAGGAAAAGGTGCGCGAATTAAAGCTAAAGCACCAGGAGGCATTAAAGATTTATCGGTAGCTATAGAACGTTCTGGAGTCAGAGGTACACCAACAGAACCATGTGCCGATCTCCCATAGGTTTCTCTGAAAAAGACAAAGCTATTATTTCTGGGTAAATAAACATTTAAATCTTGGGGATTTTTTTGGAAATACTCAAAAATTGTGGGCATGGTTACGCCATTTTCAGGTAATTTTCCAGCCTCTACTAATGTCCGCCCCAAACTTTTATAATTATGGGCTGTATTCCCAGCATATCCTATACTTGTTTCTGTTCCATCTGTTAATTTTAACCGTGCAGAACCTTGAATTTGAATAATATAAGGTTCAAATCTATCTCTAAACCAAAATAATTCTAAACCTTTTAATTTACTTTGAGAACCTTGTAAACCATCTGCACCTTCTAATTCTAATCGAGTGGGATGAGGTCTAGTCCAAGATTTTAAATCAGGTGGTAAGCGGTAAACAGGATATTTAAATTCTTTGGTTGGTTTTCGACTAGCTAAATATAATGGTTCATAATAGGCAGTAAATAATACAGTACCTTGACTATCTCTGCCTATAGATTGATAATAAACAAACTCTTTTTCAATAGCTGTTTGTAATTCTTGAGGCGAATTAGTTGATAATACTAATTGTCTGAATCTTTGCAAACTACGATAAACACGATCTCTGGTAATTCCAGAAATTTTATATCTTTGATAAGTAGCCGCAGCCCGCCGAGTTCTTAAATATTTTAAACTCTGATCAATAGATTTTATTAATGCTTTTTTATCCGCTATTTCTTCTTGTTCACCATCATAAATCCTTGCATCTAAACAAGAATCATCATTTTCACAACAACCAACCGGTAATCTTTGTACAAGTACAGGTAAATTTTTAGTATTTTCAGTTTTTAAAGCTGTTGGTTTCAACTCTGTGGGTAAATTCCACTTAGTTACTTGACATTCGGGAGGAATTGTGTCTCGATTTTTAATCGCTGGCATTTCCAAGAAAAAAATCGTGAAAAAAAACGGTAAGCTAAAAGTTGTATTAAATATCTTTTTCATGGAATTAATTTATTCTCTTTTATTCTGATTGGAAAATTTTGACAATTATTCTGACTCCTGTACGGGCGAAGTAGGGGCGAAGTAGGGGCGAAGCATTCGGAAAATAGCCTGGTCATAAAATTGATAATTTGTTGCCCGAATGCTTCGCCCTTACAGGAAAATAGCCTTTTCATAAAATTGATAATTGGTCGCCCGAATGCTTCGCCCCTAGAACTCCTGACTCCTGAAATTTACTCATTCATATTATGGTAAGTAGCAACAGCGGAAGGAGAAATGCGATTCAAATAACGGAAAATCCAATATTTGAAAATTGTATCTAAAATCACGGGAAATGTCGCAATGAATAAGAAAATAAAATCCCTATTTGCTGGTAAACCCCAGTGTCGTGATAAACCTTCCAGAATTACTTCCCAACCGTGGGGAGAGTGGAAGCCGACAAAGACATCAGTAAATAATATAATAATAAATGCTTTGGCGCTATCACTCAAGCCATATACTACATGATCAAAGAAATCTTTGAGAACTGAAATAGAAGATTGGCTGATCAGCAACAACCAGACAAAAGCAACTACAGAAAAAACATCTGCAAACACATTTTTAATCGCATTAGCACTTTCGCGCCGAAATTCCTCTGCTACCTCCTGTGCTTTTTCTTGCATTTTAATTTCTAGCACTTCCGATGATAGCGGTGGTGCATTACTAATCAAATTTTCAAACTTGATTCTTTCTTCAAATCTTTGCAGTTCTATTAGTGCTTCTTCTTCCATTTCTTCATTGATAAAAATCTGTTCTGTTTCTGAACCTCTAAAACGATCAACTACAGGACCTACTACCACAGCCTTAGCTATTTGATGGGTGAGAAGTGGCACAATAATTAATAGTAAAATAAATCTCACAGAGATAATTGTGATTTTTTGCGTCTGCCGAAAATTCTGCACTACTTCTTGTTCCGAACTGGGATCTAATTCCGCTTGCAAACGAGTAATAGTTGTTAGAATTGAACGCGGTAAAACTCCTGTAGAATCAGCTTTTCTTTTGGGTTTATTATTGTTGTTTTTAATTACAGGTTTTGGTGTGATTGGTTGATTACTTACTTTATTTTCTGCTACAATTATAGATGGATTTACTAAATTTTCTGAATTGTTTTCTAGAACATCATTTACAGCGTCATTTGTATATTTACCAATGACTTGATCAATGAATTCTAACTTTTTTAAAACTAAAGCCGCATTGGAATATTCTATACCTGCTTTGGCTGCTGCTTTTTGCTTAGATTCATTGGAAAACCAACGACTGGCTTTAAACTCTGTCAGCCGCATCCGTACATTTTTTAATAATTTTTGTAAATCTGCTTGAAAATAATCCATGACACTACTACTGTACATAGCAGCATCACTGCTAATTTTATTACCATTAAAATGATGATCTTCTATTTCTTTAATTTTTAAAGCTGATTTATAAGCTTCCTCTAAAGAGCGTTCTGGTGTCAGTAAATACCATCTGTAAGCAGCCAGGAAAAAAGAGTATATTTTTTCACTAAACACAGGGTTTTTCATCCTCAATGCTCATTTAACACTGTTTGGTGATTCCTAAATTTAAGTTAACGCAGAAGTTATAATCAGGAGTAGATTAGTGGTTTCAAATTCTTTTTGGATTGTTGGTACTAGCCGCAGCGGAAAAACTACTCGTTTAGCCCAACAGTTTTGTGATTGGGTGCAACAAAATGACAATCAAGATATAGAATCATTTTATCCGAAAAATCAAAATCGGAAAAAAGCTAAAAGTGCAATTAAAACCGCAAATCTTTTGCAAACAGAACCCGGTGCTTTAGTTTTAGCATCTAATGATGATAATCGCCGATTATTAACTGATAAAATTGTCACTTTAACTTCAGGAAAATACCCTATTCGAGCAAAAACAACCTTGGGTTTTATTCAAGATGAAGTGATTTTATTTTGGCCGTTATTGGTAGAATCTTTACAAATAAAAGCACAATTTCCGGTAAGATTGCGCCCAGAAACAGAGCAAGAATTAGCAACAAAGCGTTGGAATTATCAATTAGATGCTGAAACTTTGCGACGTGCAGGAGTGAATGAATATCGCTTAGTGAGGCGGATATTAGACTTATGGCAACTAGCAGCTTATAGTGGTACAGCTTGTGAAGATATTGCTAAAGTTTTACAAACAGGTTTACAAGAAAATACTAATAATCTAGAACCAGAATTTTTCACATCTTTGCTGTTAGATTGGCGGAATTGGTGTTTAAAAAGAGGATTATTAACTTATGGTTTAATTACCGAACTTTATCACCAACATTTATTAACTAATAGCGATTATCAACAACATTTAAAAAAACGTTATCAGATGATAATAGCTGATGATGTAGATGATTATCCAGCCATAGCTTATCACTTATTTGAGTTTTTATTAGATGCGGGTGCGGTGGGAGCATTTAGTTATAATTTTAATGGGGGAGTGCGTTGGGGTTTAGGTGCTGATCCTGAATATTTAAACAGGTTAGCAAAGCGTTGTCGGGTAGAAAAGTTAGTGAGTTTTCCTGAAGCTAATTTAGCTGAAACCTTGGTTCAACCGATGATAGAATTAGTCACTGAACCGATGACAATTTTAAGTTTACCAAAGTCGGTAAAATGTATTCAAACTGCTTCTCGCGCTCAACTTTTGCGACAAATAACAGATGTGATAATTAATGGAATTAAAACGGGAAAAGTAGAACCGGAAGAAATAGCAATTATCGCTCCTGGGTTAGATGCGATCGCTCGTTATAGTCTCATGGAAATATTAACCAAGCAAAATATTCAGGTAGAAGCTCTCAATGAACAACGTCCTTTAATTAGTTCACCCGCTGTCAGAGCATTACTCACCTTAATTACTTTAGTTTATCCCAATTTAGGAAGATTAGTAGATCGGGATGAAGTGGCAGAAATGTTAGTTGTTTTCAGTCACAGTCACACCAATGATGGGAAAGATGGAGAAAAAAAAGAATTTCCACAACCAAAAATTGATCCAGTGCGTGCTGGTTTAATAGCAGATCATTGTTTTGTACCCCATCCAGAAAATCCCCATTTATTAAATATTAAAACCTTTGAACGTTGGGATAGAATCGGCTATACTGCAACCACAGCTTATAATGAAATATTGGGATGGATTGAAAAACAGAAAACAGAAGTTAAAGAAAATGTAATTTACACACCAGTTAATCTTTTATATCAAGCAATGCAAGACTTTTTGTGTAAAGATAATTATACACCATTTCCAACATTAGCAGCATTACGAGAATTATTAGAAACTGCTCAACATTATTGGGAAATAGACACCAGGTTAAAACAAACAATTACCAACTCAATAATACAAAATAATACCATTGCCGAGTTTATTCAACTATTGCGACGTGGTACAATTACTGCTAATCCCTACCCCATTCGTCCTATAGGAAAAGCAAAAAAAGCCATTACCTTAGCTACCATTTTCCAATATCGTGCTAGTCATAGAGATCACAAATGGCATTTTTGGCTAGATGCGGGTTCACCTCTTTGGGCTAAAGGTGGTGCAGCTACTTTATTTGGTGCTACTTTATTTTTACAAGATAGGTTAGGAAAACCTTGGACAGCAGCAGATGAACAAGCAGCAGAAACGCAAAGATTACGTCGCATTATTGCAGATTTACTAGCGCGTGTTTCCCAAAGAGTTTATTTATGTCACAGTGATTTAGCTGTCAATGGACAAGAACAAATGGGTCCATTATTACCTTTAGTTCATGCTTGTGATGTAATAGAAAATGAACGCAGATGAAATTAGATGAATGAATGGATTTGATGATTTTGTGTAACTTCGCAACAAGTTGGTTTTAGAGGTTTAATCATAATTATTATCTATATTTCCAGCAATCACCAAAATCCTTACAATATAAAGGTAAAGCCATCATACATAAAATACATCAAAAACAATGGGATTATTCGGATTTGGTAAAAAAGTGGCAATGCCCACACCTACACAAGCACTGCCAGGACGCACAGAAAAAATGCCCGTACCTGCAACACACTTTGTCAACAAAAACCCCTTAAAACCTCCGTTTCCTGAAGGTATGGAAACTGCGATGTTTGGTTTAGGGTGTTTTTGGGGTGCAGAACGCAAGTTTTGGCAACAAAACGGAGTTTACAGCACTGCGGTTGGTTATGCTGCTGGTTACACACCCAACCCCACCTATAGGGAAGTTTGCACTGGTATGACCGGTCACAATGAAGTGGTGTTTGTGGTGTTTGATCCCAAAGTTATTAGTTATTCCCAACTGTTAAAAGTCTTTTGGGAAAGTCATGATCCCACCCAAGGGATGCGTCAAGGTAATGATGTCGGTACTCAATACCGTTCTGGTATTTATGTTTATTCCCCAGAACAAAAACAACTAGCGGAAGCTTCCAAGGATGCTTATGAACAAGCGTTAGTAAAAGCAGGTTATGGCAAAATTACCACAGAAATTTTAGATGCACCTGAGTTTTATTATGCTGAAGATTACCATCAGCAGTATTTAGCTAAAAATCCCGGTGGTTATTGTGGTTTAGGTGGTACTAATGTTGCTTGTCCTGTGGGTGTGTTTGAAACTTCAGTGAGCAAGTCCTAAGTTGACAATTTCATAGACAAAACTATACTTATATTGACAAAAATCAATATATTTTTAGGAAAAAATCAACTACTTGATATATAATACG
>NZ_JACJPT010000126.1:0-14165 GCF_014696195.1 Sphaerospermopsis sp. FACHB-1094
AGTAACTATCTCTAGCCCTGATGATTACGTCAAGTCTGGCTGAAATGAGAACATCCTCAAAGCCATACACAGACTGCCTTTTTAATTTTCGGACAGGTCTAATCACTAAGATATCGGTTAGTTGATGTTTCTTTGTTCGCTCTACTCTCTTGTCTTTTATGTCTCCAAAATTTTCCACTAAACTTTGTTGAATAGCTTCAATGGATGCCACCTGTCTTGGCTTTACCTGATAATGTAGTTTAATTATGCTACTTTATGAAGTGCGGAATGTGGGATCAAGGACGGGCAGGATGCCCATCCCAGAAGATTGGATACTCTTTTTTTTTGGCGCAACCTCACCAGGTCATTTACACACCCACCAAGGTTTTGTTCTCTACTTGAGATTCGGTCTTAGGTAGTTTAGATTCTACGGCTGTACCTTTGAAGAAATCAGGGTTGGCTTGGGTGTAGAATTTATAGGGATTGCCAAATACATAAGCTTTGAAGTCAGCTTCAGAAATTACGCCTTCTCTCACCAAATCCCAGCTTTCAGCTAAAGGCGCGGTGAGATCGGGTACATCCCAGTGACCAACATCAGAGGAGTAAATGGCGTTAATTTTGACTCCCAAGGGGTTGGCTTTATCGTTGAATGCCGCAGCAATAGTACGATCATCTGATTCAGAACCAAAGAAGAAACTATTCACCCAGCGATCGCGTATATCTTCAATTGATTGAATCCCTGCTGCACCAAAATCTTCCAATTCGCTACCCACTGGTGAACGACTGTGACGGTTGAAGGAAGCTCCTAGTACACTTTTAGTCAATTCCTCTTTGCTGAGGGAATGTCCTTGAGTAATTTCTCCACCATACTCTGCAAACAACTCAAACAACTCATCAGGATTAGCTAAATCTGGGTTATAGTTTTGCAGTCCTTCTAAATTGCGCTTGGAGAAACGGTCTACTAAATGAATGTAGACGTGAGCGCCCCAATCTGCCCCACCTTCCAACATACCGATACGCAATTGGGGGAAGCGTCTAGTTACACCACCAAAGAACAATGCTTTGGCAAATGCTTGTGAACCATCAGCAAAGTGACCGATGTGGTTGTTCATGTAGTTACTAATGGAGGAGCGTCCAGTCCATCCTTGACTACCGTAATGGGTGGTGAGAGGTACACCTAATTCAACGGCTTTAGCCCAGAAGGGATCATAGTCATATTCGCTATCTAGCCCGAAAAAGTCAATGTAAGAGGCATATTTGCCAATTTCTGGGAATTGATCGGCTGGGTATTTATCTGCGATCGCCTTAATTGGCCGTCTCACACCACCAGGGATATTTGCCACTTTCAGCCCCAGTGTTTTTACAGCAAACTCCAACTCTTCAATCGCTTCTTGGGGGGTAGTCATGGGGATACCAGCTACTACTGTTAGGCGATCGCTATATTTGCGGTAAATATCAGCATGATAGTGATTAATTGCCCGTTGCAATAATTGCCGATTCTCCTTACTTGCACCAGCCGCAGCTAAGGCATTATTGGGAAATAATACAGAATAATCTGAACCTTGCTCCCCTTGACGTTCATAGAGTAATGCAGGGAGAGTGTAGGTAGCCAAATCTAAAGTATTACGGGTAACTCTAGCCCACCAAGGTGATCGCAATGTCCGGTTATATTGACGTTCTTCAGGAGTTTGTTGATACCAGTCTTTACCTTCACTCTTGGGATTAAGACGAGAAGATTCAGCCTTGCGTAATTCATCTACCAGCTTCACACCGCCGTAGTGAGCAATATAATCCTCAAGGGCAGGAGTAAAGTCATTAGTGTGAACATCAGTATCAATGACAGGATAATCCAGATTGGCTCTAACTGCGGCGGAGGGAGAGCTTTTCAATTTGCTATATTTAGTCATATTTTCCTTAGAAAAGTTACAAGACAACTTAGATCCCTGACTTCTCAAACAATTGCAGAATTTAAAAGTTATGAATTTTCAAAAAATCGGGGATCTGTGGGAGATCATGCTGTTGATTTTGACTTGGGTTTAATACGTGAGATTGAAGATTCTTGTTTTTTGGACAAGCCTAACTTTCCGATAGTCTGCATAGACTCCGGTAGGCTTTTAACGTCTGTGCTGACGGGATCTAAGGGAACAATAAATTTTCTTTAACCTTGGATTTAAAATCTAAAACTTTGCTCCTTTGCGTCTCTGCGCGAAATCCAATTATTTAAACTGCTGCTAATACTTTTTGAAATTGATTAACTGGACGAGATAAACCCAGATTTTCCCGCAGAGTTGTACCTTCATACTCAGTGCGGAATAAACCCCGACGTTGTAGTTCAGGAATTACTAAATCAACAAAATCATCTAATCCACCAGGAAGATAAGGAGGCATAATATTGAAGCCATCAGCAGCGTCATTGAGAAACCAGCTTTCTAGTTGATCTGCAATTTGTACTGGTGTACCGATAATTGTCCAATGACCACGCGCTCCTGCAATCCATTGATACAGTTCCCGAATGGTAAAATTGTGTCTACGAGCAATATCAATTAATAATGCTTGGCGGCTTTTGTTATCATTGGTTTCTGGTAAATCTGGCAATGGTCCATCCAGGGGATAGGCAGAAAGATCCGTCCCTATCAGTCCTTGTAATAAAGCTAAACCAACTTGGGGATGTATTAAATCCTGTAATTCCTGATATTTGGCTTTTGCGTCTGCTTCTGTTAGTCCTACCACTGGAAAAACACCGGGCATAACTTTGAGTTGATCCGGAGTACGTCCATATTTTGCTAATCTACCTTTAACATCTGCGTAGAAGGCTTGAGCATCTTCTAAGGTTTGTTGAGCAGTAAATATCACTTCGGCAGTTTTACCAGCTAATTCTTTACCATCTTCAGAAGAACCTGCTTGTACAATTACAGGATGACCTTGGGGCGGACGGGCAATGTTTAATGGTCCGCGCACGGAAAAGAATCTACCTTTATGGTTAAGTTGATGTATTTTATTGGGATCATAGTAAAAAGCTGTTTCTTTATCACGGACAAAAGCATCGTCTTCCCAGCTATCCCAAAGACCTTTAACCACATCAATAAATTCGTGGGCGCGGATGTAGCGTTCTGCGTGAATAGGATGGGCTTCTAAACCGAAATTCCCAGCAGCTTCACTACTTCCTGTTGTCACTACATTCCAGCCGGCTCTCCCCCCGGAGATATGATCTAAGGAAGCAAATTTGCGTGCGAGAATATAGGGATCTTCATAGGTGGTAGAGGCTGTAGCGATAAAACCAATCTTTTCTGTCACCGCAGACAAGGCTGAAAATAGGGTTACAGGTTCAAAGTCTCCACCAAAGGCTGTCCGGCCTTCTGCACCGGGACGATGTTGTAAGGCTAAACCATCAGCTAGAAAAAATGCGTCGAATTTACCGCGCTCGGCTGTCTGGGCTATCTGTTTATAATGCTCAAAGTTGAGAGCGCCATTACTCCGTGCTTGAGGATGTCGCCAAGCTGCTACGTGCTGACCTGCTCCGGGTAAAAATGCACCTAGTCTTAGTTGTTTTTGTTGTTTGCCCATATCAGACTCCAAGTAATATTTTTTACTCAATGAATATAGGATGATAAAAATTTTCTGGGATAGCAGTTGTCAGATATGTCAATGTGACTGCTGCATATTTGATATTTATTTGTTGGGAAAGCTTTTTCAACTCCTTAGCTATAGTTATAGGCATTAGCGTTAGTGGTGGGTTGTTGATAAAACTACTGTATCTCGACTGATTTATCGTAGATTAATAGTAGAATCTCATAACTCTCATGAAAAAGCAAGTACCTTTTTATAAAAAATATGGTGAACTAAATTTATTGGCGGCTAATTTTTAGAGATTCTAAATATTTGACGGCTCTAGAGTGTGCAGAGTGGGCGATAGCGAAGCGCTGCTGCAAGCAGATCGCTCAATTTAAAAAATATATAGTACAATTATACTTGTGTTAACTACTGAGTAAAATAAAAGTAGCTTAAAATATAAGTATAAAAACTCCAGAGTACAGGTAGTAAATAAATGAAAATAATTTTCCCAACTTACGAAGGCTTTGATTTTTGCTAAACTAGAAATATGTATAAAATAAGGAAATATCAAGCTATGACACTTCCTAATTCATCAAGTCCTCAACACTATAAACTTGATATTGAACCGGAAGGACGTTTAACTTTACCCCAAGAAATCCAACAAATACTTAATTTACAATCTGGAGATAGATTAATTTTAACTCTGGAAGATAACGGAAAACTCCAATTAGTCAGCCTCAAACAACAAGTTAAAAAATTAAGAGGTTTATTAAAAGATAAATCACCTGATAGAAACTTGGTAGATGAACTCATCCAAGAACGCAGACAGGAGTATTTAAGTGAATAAATCTGTCTTAGAGGATGTTTGAAAAGTCTAACTTAGGCGATTAAAAATCACATCTACACAGACAAAACCTGCCTACGCAAGTTTCAAATCCTTAATTTTTCGTTAGTCCACGCAGGTGGACTTTGTTTGTGTAGTAGCGAATTATATTCGCCGAAAACTTTTAAGACAACCTCTTAGTTACCTAATTCCCTATTATACAATCTAGCTGCACAACAGCTTACTAATGTAGGAATCTCATCTGGATAATCAGCAATTAAATCAGCTTTATGAGCTTCCAATTCCTCCCTACTTCCATAGCCATAAGTCACACCAATTGAAGCAATATTATTTTTCTTAGCTCCAATAATATCATGAGAGCGATCGCCTACCATAACTACAGAAAAATGTAAAAGACTTTCCCTCTCTATAATGTAGGAAATTAAATCACCTTTTACACTTCTATTACCATCTAATTCACTACCATAAACACCATCAAACAAAGGTGCTAAATCAAAATATTCAATAATGCGTGTAGCATAAATTTGAGGTTTAGAAGTCGCTACAAAAGTCTGATAACCAGCAGCACGAATAATTTTTAGGGTTTCGGGAATTTGCGGATAAAGAGAGTTTTCACATAACCCAATTGTAGAAAAGCGACTACGATATAGTGAAATTGCCTCCTCCAGTAATGTGTCATCAGAGGTTTGCAATAACTGGGAAAAACTGCTTTTTAGAGGTGGTCCAATACACCAAAGTAATTCATTAGCATCTGGTGGTTGATAACCAAGTTCCGATAAAGCATACTGAATACAGCGAGTAATCCCCGTTTTAGGATCAGTTAGAGTTCCATCTAGGTCAAAAAGGACTGTGCGACAAAGCATTTTGGTAAGTTTAAATAGTTTTCAACCTTTGCAGAAACTCAATATTTAACTGTAGTTTTTCTCCCAACCACAGAGCATTATCGGTATGATCTTTGACATCATCTCCCGTTTCTGGGTGAACTAAAACATCCAAATCTTCACGGTTAAGCATTAACCAAGTCACAACTTCACCAAACTGATGTGGTAAAAAAGCCACTTGATACATTGATTTCGGGTGTGGTCCTATAGGTTGTTCATGCCAACGCCCCAATCTTACATCAAATTTAGCACCTAAACCTTCTCTGACACGAGCAGCCGCTTCACGACTGACGGTATCAAAATAAATATGTGCATGAAACCCAGTAATCTCAGTATTTGTATTCATTGTTCTTGATTTTACCTCTTGCTCTCAAGTATAACTTAACCATTATTTAGATATACTAATCATTCGTAAGCCATAAATTTAGTCAAACACAGATTTTTTGTAAAACCACTTGAAATTTCTTTTTAGTCATGCAATACTACTAACACAATCCCCGATAAATCGGTCAACAATTTGTAGTTTCTGATTTCTCTCAAGTCATCAATAAATTATTCAACCCCCTCAAGGGTGATGCACAGATAACTGGCGATAGTTATGTCTGCGTCAGTTTCGGTATTGCAAGTAACTACTGACTATTTAAGATTTGGGTTTTTCATGTCAACAAATTTCCCAAACACAAATCCTAATTTACTAAGGAATTTAAACATGGCTGACATTAAAATTTATAGTGCGGTTGTTTGTCCTTATGCTCACCGTACCCGCTTGGTACTTCAAGAAAAGGGGATTGATTTTGATTTGATTGAAATTGATTTACAGAATAAACCAGAAGGTTTTACAAAAGTTTCTCCCTATGGAAAAGTACCTGCAATTACTCATGGAGAAAATCGAATTTGGGAATCAGCAGTTATTAATGAATATCTGGATGAAGTGTTTCCTAACCCCCCGCTTTTACCTAGTAACCCCATTGCCAAAGCTCAGGCTAGAATTTGGATAGATTTTGCTAATACTAGATTAGTTCCTGCTTTTTCTACACTGTTACGCAGTCCAGATTTCCAAAAACAAGAAGAAGCTAAAAAAGAACTCTACAAACATCTAGAATTTATTGAAAATGAAGGTTTAGGAAAACTTTCGGGAGATGGTCCCTACTGGTTTGGTGAATCTATCAGTTTGGTTGACTTTACCTTTTTCCCCTGGTTTGAAAGATGGGGCGCTCTTAAACATTATCGTGGCTTTGGTATCCCTGCTGAATTTACTCGTTTGAAACAGTGGAAACACGCGCTTAAAGAAAGGGAATCGGTAAAGGCGATCGCTCACTCCAAAGAGTTCTATATTGAGCGATATGCTAAATTTGCTGCTCCTGTTCCTGTAGCTGCTTAGTCAAACGCTGCATTCAACTATTCCTAAATTGAGAACACAGATTTATGAGTTATCAAAACATAGAAGTTAAACCAATTGCTGGACGTATCGGTGCAAAAATTAAAGGTGTTAATTTAGCTGAAAATCTTAGTGATGAAATCATCAGCGAAATTAGAAAAGCCTTGGTTCAATATAAAGTCATTTTCTTCCGTGGACAAGAACTAGATGCTAATGGACAAGTAAATTTTGCCCGTCGTTTTGGTAAAATAACTACTGCACATCCCACAGTTCCATCACTTCCTGGATATCCAGAAGTATTGGACTTAGATTACAGCCGTACCGTTGCCCGTGCGAATAACTGGCACACCGATGTTACATTTGTAGATCGTCCGCCCCTTGGCTCAGTCTTGCGGGCATTGGTAATTCCGCCGGCGGGAGGGGATACTATTTGGGCAAATTCGGTGACTGCATACCAAGATTTACCGGAGCATTTGCGGAATTTAGCGGATCAACTTTGGGCAGTACATAGTAATGCCTATGATTATGCCACAGCCTTTGATATACCGGAAGAAGTGAAATCTTACCGGGATGTGTTTACTTCTACGGTGTATGAAACACTGCATCCAGTGGTGAGAATTCACCCTGAATCTGGGGAAAAAGGTCTATTTATTGGTGGTTTTGTGCGGCAAATTCGCGGTTTATCTCCCACTGAATCAGCCGATATTCTGCGCTTATTGCAATCTTATATTACACGACCTGAGAATACAGTGCGTTGGCGTTGGCAAGTTGGAGATGTAGCATTTTGGGATAACCGAGCTACTCAACATTATGCGATCGCCGATTATGGAGATCAACCCCGTCGTGTGCAGCGTGTAACCATTGCTGGTGATCTTCCTTTAGGAATTGATGGTAAATATAGTCAAGCCATTAAAGGAGATTCTTCCGCATATATTCCCAATCTTGTAGCAGCTTGACCTAACCCCCTAACCCCCTTTCCTTTTAGGGAAGGCGGGAAATCAAAGCCTCTCTCTTACAAGGAGAGAGGTTTGGAGAGAGGTTTTAGGTTTAAAAGCATTAAATAATTGTAATTGGAAAATTAAAGGAATTGGATTTTATGCCTTTAACACCTTCAACAATGTTACCTTTGGGAACTTTAGCACCTAAATTTAATCTCCCAGATATAGTAACAGGTAAAACGATTTCATTGGCGAATTTTGCTGATAAGAAAGTATTGGTAGTTATCTTTGTTAGTCGTCATTGTCCTTTTGTGCAACATATCAAATTTGAATTAGCAAAGTTAGGACAAGATTACAAAAATAGAAATGTGGGTATTTTAGCAATTAGTTCTAATGATATTAATACTCATCCTGATGATGCACCAGAATTACTTAAAGATTTTGCCCAAGAAATAGATTTATCCTATCCTTTGCTTTATGATGAAAGTCAAAAAGCAGCTAAAGATTTTTTTGCAGCTTGTACTCCAGACTTTTTTGTATTTAATGCTAATAGAAAGCTGGCTTATCGGGGACAATTAGATGATAGTCGTCCGAAAAATGGTTTACCTGTAACTGGACAAGATTTACGGAAAGCAATTAATTATGTTTTAGCTGATCAGGAAATTATTTGGGAACAAAAGCCGAGTATTGGTTGTAATATTAAATGGAAAGCAGGGAATGAGCCGGTTTATTATAAAGTTCCTGTAGCGGTTGGGTAATCAATCAATAATAAGTGGCATTTGATACAGCAAGAATATGCGGAAGGCAGGAGAGGATCATCTCTTGCCTTTTCTTAAATATAATTTGCTTTTTTTAAAATTTAGTAGGGGCGAAGCATTCGGATAATTAATTATCGGTTTTTACCTAAGACTATCATCCGAATGCTTCGCCCTTACTGTGGTCTAAAGACATGAAAACTGCTGTAATATTCCTAACTTACAATTGTAGAACTGGTTGGAAAATTAGATAGATGAAAATGTCTGATAGCGTGGCGCAAGCCATATCAGGATACCCAGGATTAAAGGATTAACAGGATGAAAAAAATACAGCTACAGGACTTACCCAAAATCTCTTTAAAACCCTCTTAACTTCGTGTCCTTCGTATCTTCGTGGTTCATTATTTCGTGACTTGTCCACAAGTCCTAAGATAATCAAATCCTGTAAATCCTATAAATCCTGATTCTGACTATAAATCCTCATGCAACGCGCCCAACTTCCTAATCTCCGGCCAAATCATCGCCGTCACAACCACCACCAAAATCGTACCTATTCCCCCACTAACCACAGAGAAAACAGGTCCAAATAAAGCCGCAACCGCGCCAGATTCAAAACCCCCCAACTCATTAGACGCACTAATAAATACACTATTGATAGCCGCAACTCTTCCCCGTAAATGATCAGGGGTTTTAATTTGTACTAAAGTATGACGAATTACCACACTAATACTATCTAAAGCCCCAGTTAACGCCAACATTAACAACGACAACCACACCCAACGGGATAAACCAAAGATAATTGTTACCACCCCAAACCCGGCAACTGACCACAGTAACGCAAGTCCGGCTTTGCGGATAGGTGGCAAATATACCAACAATGCGGCCATGATCAATGCACCTATGGATGGTGCTGCTTGTAAATAGCCTAATTCCACTGGACCAACTTGTAAAATATCTTTGGCATAGACGGGTAATAATGCCACTGCACCACCCAACAAAACCGCAAATAAATCTAAGGTAATAGCAGCGAGAATAATTTGATTATTCCAAACAAACTCCGCCCCCGCAGCTAGGGATTTTAAAGATATTGGTTCTTTGGCAAAGTCGGTTTTTTGAGGTTTAATAGCTGCAACAGAGGCGAAACATAATAGACAGGCGATCGCCGCCACTATATAAACTGGGGTAGCACTCTTGAAAAGTGCGATCGCAAATCCTCCCAAAGCAGGTCCAATCACTGACGCTAACTGAAAACTACTACTTACCCAAGTTGCTGCATTCGCAAACACATGAGTCGGTATCAACTGCCACATCAGCGCATCACTGGCAGGCTTCAAAAATGCCCTCGCTACACCCATAAACGCTAAACAGGCATAAACTAGGAAAATTGCCCCTTTGCTGTAAGAAATAACTCCTAAACCCAGTGAACAAAGTGCCAGCATGAAAATTGCCAGTAAGGTAGTACGCTGGCGGTTATACTTATCTGCCACATGACCTGCTATGAATGTCAGTAAAATCATCGGTAGAACCTGTGCCAGTCCTACCCCACCTAAGGCCATCGGGGAATTTGTCCGTTCATAAAGTTCCCAACCAATGGCGACAGTCTGCATTTGTCCCCCTGTAAACAAGAGAACACGCCCAATAGTAAATAACCGATAATCTCGAAATCTCATGGCTGCAAAAGGATCGTGTGCAGCCTGATCTTTAGGGTGGATTTGTTTCTGTTTGCTCGAAGACATTTTTTAATAAAGTCAAACCTGCTTCAATTTGTGATAATTGTTCCGGTGTCAAACCCTCGATAATTTCGGCAATATGAGCGCGAGTTTTTTCCTGAGATTGTTCTAATAAAGACTTGCCTTCTCTGGTGATATTCAAAACTACTCGCCGTCTTTCTTGCGGGTTATCAGTGCGTTGCACCAGATGACGTTGTACAAGTCTTTCAATAGTTGTTGATGCTGTAGCACAGGTGACACCTAAATGATCTGCTACCTCAGATAAAGAAGCACCGGGATTGCGATTGAGAAAAGCGAGCGATCGCAACTGTGGTATTGATAAAGAGTCTGCACTGTGCGATCGCATTTCGTCTCGGATAAACCGCATCAATAAGGGAACTGTTTCCATCACCCTAGCGGCACATTCTTTAGAGGGTTTATCCAAACTCATAAGACCGTTTTTCTCCAGATTACATCGCCACCCGTGGATAAAGTCGTCCACAGATGTAGGTTAAACCTATTAATGTTAGCAAGAGAATTGTACAATCTAACCCGAACCCATAAATACTTGAACCCTGCGCCAGCATTGCACCCCGTAGAGCATCCACTTCATAAGTCAAAGGATTCAAGTGAGAAATGAGCTTTAACCAACTTGGCATCAATGAAATAGGATAGATCGCATTGCTGGCAAAAAATAACGGCATGGTGATTAATTGCCCAATTCCCGTAAACCTCTCCCGTGATTTCACTAAACAGCCAATGATTAATGAAAAAGTGCAAAAACAACCAGCACCCAAAAACACAATCAAAACTACCTGCAAGAAAGCCAAAGGATGGTGATTTAGGTTTACACCTAACAAAAAAGCCAACAGGTAAATAAATACCACCTGGGAAAAGCAACGTACACCAGAACCAATTCCTTTACCCAAAACAATGGCAGTGCGGGGTATGGGTGCAGCCAGAAATTTATGCACAACTCCTAAATCCCGTTCCCAAATTAATGTCATTCCCCCAGTAAAAATAGCGACAAACAACGCACTTTGAGCTAAAATACCGGGAGTCATAAAATCTAGGTAAGGTATATCACCTGTGGGTATAGCGCGAGTCCGAGTAAATACTTGCCCAAAAATGATCAACCATAAAGCCGGTTGTACAGCCCTGATTACTAAATCACTGGGATCATGACGCAGTTTTCTTACCTCTAACTCAGTAATTATCAGGGTTTTAGTAAATAAGTTTTTGATCGCAGACAAAATACCTTTTGGTCGAGAATGCCTGGTTTCAACCCAACCGTTGAGAGTTACGTCTGGTTCTTGCAGTTTCACTGTAGCTCACTCCTGATATTAATTGATTACCTGCGTATTGGATGAAGACATCATCTAAGGTTGCATCTGGTTTGCCGATGGCTGCTTTTAACTCTGTGGGTGAACCAGTGATAATTTCTTTACCTTGATTCATGATTACTACTCGGTGACACAGAGTATCTGCTTCTTCTAAAAAGTGGGTAGTTAAAAAGATGGTTGTGCCAAATTCTATACGCAGTTGTTCCATTAGCTGCCAAACTTGCGATCGCGCTACGGGATCTAATCCCACTGTCGGCTCATCGAGAAATAAAATCTGCGGTTGATGTAAAATAGCCTGGGCAATTTCTAATTTACGAATCATTCCCCCAGAATAATTTCTGACTAAGCGATGTGCTGCATCCTCTAAACCCATAAATTCCAACACATCTTTAATCTGCTGTTGTCGTTTTCTAGCGGGTATATCGTATAATTTAGCGAATATTAAAAGATTTTCATAACCTGTCAGGCTACCATCTGCTGATAAAGCTTGGGGTACGTAACCTATCACCCTTCTGACTGCATCGGGTTGACGAGTCACATCATAACCACCTAAGTATGCTTTACCACTACTGAGGGGCAGTAAAGTAGTTAGCATTTTAATTACCGTACTTTTACCAGCACCGTTGGGACCGAGTAAACCAAAAACTTCTCCCGATGCAACGGAGATATTCAAATTATCAACGGCTGTAAATTTTTCAAAGCGGCGCGTCAGTTCCAGGGTTTGCAATATTACTGATTGTGGGACTCGCGCAGATGTTACCGAAGAGTCTATGTTTCCCGTTAGTCTAGTCACGATGGGGAGACACTTCCTTTTTCAAATGTTTAGTTTATCTAAATATTAGTGTGGCATATTTTTTCTAAAAGTCAAGACCAAGGATTAATGATCACAACCCCAGTCCCAGCAAAATCTTTTTCGTTACGAGTAACAAGTGATATAGAGTGTTGAAGTGCAATAGCGGCAATTAAAGAATCCATAGCGGGTAGAGGTCGGCCATTCTGTTCTAGTTGCCCGACTAAATTTCCCCATAACACCATTGTGGAGACATCTAGAGTTAAGATTCTGTGTTCAAAGCGATTGGGTAGGGTTTCATTTAGCCAAGTTGTGAGAGATTCTTTTCTCTTAGATGGAGTAAGTTTACAGATGCCTCTAGCGATTTCGCCAATAGTAATTACACTGAGGTAAAGTGTTTCTGGAATTTGGGCATCTACCCAATCTAAAACTTTTTGATTTGGTTGTTTGGCAACAAGTTCAGAAATTAGACAAGTATCAAGAAGGTAGGTCATGGGTTGAAGGTATCGCGGGGTAGACTGCGATCGCGGTTCAAGTCGAGTTCTTCAGTGAGTTCAGCCAAGGGAGATTGACGGAAAAATTCTGAGATTTTAATAGGTTTTTCTGAGTTGGTATTGCTTGTAGTTAGGCTTTGGGCAAGGAGTTGAATAATATACAGTTTATCGTTATGCGAAAGCTGAAGGAGTTGTTGTTCGAGTTCTGGGATAACCATGATGGGGTTTAAATGAAGGATAATTTTATTGTACTTTCAGCCTGGAGTTTAGACTAAAGCAGAGCGATCGCTATACTATTATTATGGATAGATTTTAGCTCTTACAAATTTACCCTACTTGAGCAATTACCTGTCCGATGTCTTGAGGTGTTAAGCTGAAATTTTCCCATTAACATTCTATTTAAAAATATCGCTAGAGTAAATTTAAACCAATATGGACTGGACAACACCACTCAAGGCACAACAGACTGATTTTATTCAAAGACTTAAATCTGCTAAATTACTCCACTGTGACGAAAAAGGCCAACATAGTGAATTAACTGTCATTTCTGGTCAAAGGTTAGACCAATTACGGGATTTTTGCTGGGAAATGGTGAAAAAGTATAAACCAACCGACCCCAAAAATTACTTTATCAACAACATGAAGGGGAAACTGGGTGAGGAAGTTGTTAAATCCCGTTTAGCTGATTTTGTCACGGAAGTTGACTATGAAAAGCGCGTTGGTGGTGATGGAAAAGTTGATTTTACCTTAACTTCTGACTCATCAATTGGTATTCAGGTTAAAGCCCGGAATGGCAATTTTGATAAAATTCAATGGTCAATTAGTCGAGAAGAAATTGAAAAAAATGCTGTTCTAGTTTGTATTTTAATTCAAGAGGAAGTTAGCGAAGCTCAGGCTGAATACAATCTGATTTTGGCGGGATTTTTACCAACAAATATGATTAACTCGAATACTGGTAAAGCCTTGGTGGAAATAGATGAATTGCTTTATGCTGGGGGTTTACGCAGCTATTTAGAAAGTTTGACATCTTCTGAAGCTGACGAATATATGCGCTTAGGTTATGAGTGTCTTGAGAAAGAAGATTATCAAAATGCTTTTGGTTATTATACTCAAGTATTGCAACTGAAACCAAATAATGAAGATGCTTACTTCAACCGAGGTCTTACCCGTAATGAATTAGGAGATAAGCAAGGAGCAATAGATGATTACAACCTAGCTATCAAGATTAATCCTAACCTTGCCCAAGCCTACAACAACCGGGGAGGTGTCCGTTCTGAATTAGGAGATAAGCAAGGAGCAATAGATGATTACAACCTAGCTATCAAGATTAATCCTAACCTTGCCCAAGCCTACAACAACCGGGGAGGTGTCCGTTCTGAATTAGGAGATAAGCAAGGAGCAATAGATGATTACAACCTAGCTATCAAGATTAATCCTAACCTTGCCCAAGCCTACAACAACCGGGGAGGTGTCCGTTCTGAATTAGGAGATAAGCAAGGAGC
>NZ_JACJPT010000127.1:0-14038 GCF_014696195.1 Sphaerospermopsis sp. FACHB-1094
CCCAATTCCCAATTCCCAATTCCCAATTCCCAATTCCCAATTCCCAATTCCCAATTCCCAATTCCCAATTCCCAATTCCCAATTCCCAATTCCCAATTCCCTAAAAATGATAGATCGTGAACAAGTCCATAAAGTTGCTAACCTCGCTCGGTTAGAATTAACACCAGAAGAGGAAGAAAAATTTACTACTCAACTTGGTAGTATTTTAGAATATATCGAGCAACTGAGCGAGCTTGATGTTGCTGATGTACCTCCCACAACCAGAGCGATTGATGTTAGCAATATAACAAGAGAGGATATATTAAAACCCTATACTAACAGAGAGGGTATTCTTAACAGCGCACCTGAACAGGAAGGTGATTTTTTCAAAGTTCCTAAAATCCTCAATGCTGAATAAATAACAATTAACAATTGATAATTGATAATTGACAATTGACAATTGTTTAATTCAAGGTTTCAACCCTCCCCTTTCAAGGGGATAAAACCCAAAAAAATCCGCTTTTTCAATATTCTTCCTCATTGTCAATTGTTCATTGTTAATTGTCGATTATTGAAAAACTACCAAAATTAAACAAATTTTAGGAAGTTTCAGGGGAATTAAGCTGTTGTGCATTTAATTTGTATAAGTGGAACAGGCATCTTGCCTGTTAAACAAGAGTTTAAAATATTAGTCCTATACAATTTAGCTGTGTAACAGCTTATCTTACCCTGGTTTTTTGTTTAGTCTTGATTTTACGATACTAAAAAAAAACCTGCTTTTGCAGGTAAACACACAACGAAACTAAAAATTCTAAAAAATTAACACCAATTAACATGAATAAACATTAATAAACATCAAAAAAAGGAAATAATTCACCGGTAATAAGCTTGTTCTGCTTCTAATTGACGAATAAGTTGCTCATCACCTTTTAATCTTGCCATTTCTAGACGATGTTCAACATTTTTTTTCAGGTTTTGTCTATGTGCTTCATCAGCTTTTTTAACTGCTTGTATTCGATTAATATTTATCGCCATAATTTTGACCTTGATATTTTTGATGATGTCATGTTTTTATAAAATACCAGATTTTTTGTAATTATCGTTACAGACAATTTTTAATAATTGTAAATTTTAAATGAGGTAATGAATGAAAAATTTTGAATTTATATGAATCAAGCAAAAATTTTGACCTTATTAAGTGATTTTGGATATGATGATGTATATGTCGGAGTAATGAAAGGTATAATTTGCCAAATTAATCCAAATCTGACCTTAATAGATTTAAATCATCAAATTCCACCGCAAAACATCGCCGCAGCTAGATTTTCCTTGATGAATGCTTATCCTTATTTTCCCCAGGGTACGGTACATTTAGCAGTAGTAGATCCGGGGGTGGGTAGTCAAAGGAGAGCGATCGCTCTAAAATTAGATCAAGGTTATCTTGTCGGACCAGATAACGGCATTTTTAGCGGTATAATTGCTGAAAATAAAGTAATAACAGCAGTAGAGTTAACAAACTCTCAATATTGGCGAATATCTCAACCTAGCAGCACCTTTCACGGTAGAGATATTTTCGCACCTGTCGCAGCACATTTAGCAAGTGGTGTATCTGTGCAAAACTTAGGCAGAGAAATCAATCCTGAAACTTTGGTAAAATTAGATATTGGCGAATGTCGAGAAATTACTAACGGTATAGCAGGTTGTATTGACTATATAGATCACTTTGGTAATTTAATCAGTAATATTCCTGGTAGGTTTGTGGAGGGTAAAACCTGGTGTGTAGAAGTTCAAGGTTTGCAAATACCAGGATGTGAAACTTACAGTGATGTGGAAGTTGGGGAAATTTTAGCTTTGGTTGGTAGTCATGGATGGGTAGAAATTGCTGTATATAAAGGTAATGCACAGGTACAATTGCAGAGAAAATATTTAGATCATTTACAAATCTTGTTTTTGGGAGATTGTTAATTTATACTATAATTTTATATCTCACGCAAAGGCGCAAAGACGCAAAGGAAGAGAAAAAGTTAAAATGTAATATTTCGGGTATAAAATTACTGTCAACGCCAAAACAACATGAAACTCAGAACATCAAAAATTGTTATTTTGTCATCTTTACTGGCTTTAGCTACCACCGTCAGCTTCAGTAAACCTAGCTACGCAGAAGGTACTAAATTTTATTGCCATAGAGTTAATGGTAAATATTTCACCTTTGCACGCACAGAGGACGGGAGAAAATACAGGGTGATAAGATGGAATTCTACAGATTTTCCTGCACCTTATAGTCCTGAAGCCAGATGTCGTGAAGTGTCATCAAGATTTCAGCGCAATTATGATCATGGTACACTAAAGAAAATCGTTAGTGGTATAATTAACAAACAACCTGTAATTTGCTCTGGAAGTGACTCTAACACAGTCTGTAACAGTCGAAATTTACTTTTTACTCTCAAACCGGGTGCAAATAGAAAAGCGGTAGCCGCTAAACTTTTTGACAAAAGTGCTTTAGCAGCAGGTAAAATCGACATTCAAACAGGAGATCCTGAGGATATTATGTTTGATTTTGATATCTATTTCGATAATTTAGCAAGTGAATAAAAAACTGAGGTCTGTTTTTAAATTGCTTGATTTTAAACTGCTTGATTTCAAACCTATTAAAATTATTACCTGTGTTAGCGGGTTATCTCTCCTACTATCAACATCAACCGCTAATACAGGTATCTCTGTAAATGTTTCTGAGGTAAATCAAAGTCAAAATGGAAACAGGGAACAAATAAAAACCGAACTTTCTCAAAGCGAGTTAAAAAAACAAGCAGCAACTATTACCGTCAAAGTGCTATCAACAGACTTCCTGGGTTCAGGAATTTTACTGAAAAAACAAGATAATAAACAAGATAATAAACAAGATAATAAACAAGATAATATCTATACTGTTTTAACCAACGCTCATGTATTAGCAGCAGATGAACCACCTTATAAAATAGTAACTCCAGATGGGAAAGTATATAAAGCAGAAGTATCAAAAACAGCAAAGTTAGAAAAATATGATTTAGGGATATTAGAATTTTCCAGCAGAGAAAATTATGCAGTTGCAGTTATGGGAGAGAAACCCAAAACCGGAGATGAAGTATTTGTAGTTGGTTTTCCCATCAACCAGGAAAACAGCACAGTTAAAGAAATTACACTCACCACCGGTAAAATAGCCTTAGTCTTAGAAAAAGCACTATCAGGGGGATATCAAATAGGATACACCAACCAACTTGACAAAGGCATGAGCGGCGGACCATTATTAAATACACAAGGTGAGTTAGTCGGAGTTAATGGGATGCACGCTTTTCCTATTTGGGAAAATCCCTCAATGTATATAGATGGTACACCAACAACAGAAACATTACATCAACAAATTATCCGTTTAAGTTGGGCAGTACCCCTAGAGCGTCGATTCAGTAATGCTAGGTAATCTGTTTTTACCTTGTAGGGGCGAAGCATTCGGACAGAATATCAATGGTTTTAGCGATAGGTTATCACCCGAATGCTTCGCCCTGACGATTAATGAATCGGTGTTCTAGAAAAACTAAACCTTAAAAATTCTCCTTCCCAGTCTCAGACTGGGAATGCAAAAGGTGAGTCTCTGACTCACAACATGGTAAAATAATATTAATGATTCCTAGTTGAAGATATAATAGATAAATAGGGTTTGCTGAATAAACCTAAAACCTTGATATATCAAAGGTTAGAGGCTGATAAACACAGAAATTAGTGCAAGGGTTTTGAAGGGTATACCGGAAAAAGTGTGCATTTTTTGGGATTTCAAGAGATGGCAAAGAAATTTTCAAATCTCCTCCTGACTCCTGACTCCTGACTCCTGACTCCTGACTCCTATGCCCTCACGGAAAGACTTTCTCAGCAACCCCTAAATACTTTTATTCCCTGCTATGATTATGACAACAGAATTACTTCAAAAAGTTATAGAAACGGTGGAAACTTTGCCAATAGAAGAACAAAAGACTATTCTTCAACGTTGGTTATGTGAGTTAGAAGAAATTAAATTTTCTCAATCAGATAAGTCTCAGATGAAATTATCAGAATTTCTGCTTTTACCTGAATTAGAAGAAAATGAAACATTATTTGCAAGAGATAAAGACACAGGTAGAGATATTTCATTATGACTTATTTATTAGATACTTGTGTTATTTCTGAATATGTCAAAAAACAACCTTGTCAACAGTTTAATCGCTGCGACTGCATCTGAAAATAATCTGATCATTGTTACTCGTAATATTAGTGATTTTGCTTTTTCATCTGTTAATGTTTTTAGTCCTTGGGATGAATATATCAGCATTGACTAAGGAGTAAACACAGACAAAAAAACACCCAAAATCAAACCATAAATTTAACAATCACATCCTGTAAATCCTCAAAACTCTAAATATCATTAATTTTTTGACCTTTGACTTTTGACTTTTGACTTCCCGAAGGGTGTCCTGATTCAGACAAATAAAAATAATATGCACTATAAATATACTCTTCCTACCTTATTTATCCTCACCTCCCTCACCCTGACACCACCAGCAACAGGACAGGGTTTATCATGCAGTAAAGAAATAGATGCCATAGCCGAAAAAATCACCGTTTTAATTGATAATGGTAAATACAATGGTTCGGGAACTTTAATCAAAAAAGATGGGAATACTTATTCTGTTCTCACCGCTTTTCATAATTTCCGAGATCAGAATTTAAGATATACCATTGTCACCCCTGATGGACAACGTTATCCCATTAATGTGCAGAATATCAAACCTCTGGGAACTGCGGTAGATTTAACGGTAGTGCAGTTTAGCAGTAATAGAAGTTATCAAATAGCGAAGTTGGGTAATTCTGATGTGGTGCAACGTCGGGATAATGTTTATGTCGGTGGTTTTCGTCCCCCAACAGGAAATGTTCCTACTCCGCTTTACGACTGTTTTAATGGGGAAGTTTCCGCTAATGCTAAACAGGTGACTGTGGATGGTGGTTATAATTTAGTTTATACTAACCAGACTGTCAAGGGTATGAGTGGGGGACCAGTGTTAAACCAGCAAGGTGAGGTAATAGGTATTCATGGCCGGGGTGATGAGTTTGAAAATAGGAATTTAAATAGATATGCTGGTGTTCCTATTAATACTTTTATCAGGCTTTCAACGGGTGTAACTGCTAAACCTAACAGTGGGGCGTTAAATGTTGATGATTATTTTGCTTTAGGTTTGGATAAACAAAACAAAGGTGATCATCGTGGGGCAATAGTAGCTTATACTGAAGCTATCAAGATTAATCCTAACTATGCCAATGCTTACTACAAACGGGGAAATGTCCGTTATGAATTAGGAGATAAGCAAGGTGCTATAGATGATTACAACCAAGCTATCAAGATTAATCCTAACTATGCCGATGCCTACAACAACCGGGGAGTTGTCCGTAAGGAATTAGGAGATAAGCAAGGTGCTATAGATGATTACAACCAAGCTATCAAGATTAATCCTAACAATGCCAATGCCTACAACAACCGGGGAAATGTCCGTAATGATTTAGGAGATAAGCAAGGTGCTATAGATGATTACAACCAAGCTATCAAGATTAATCCTAACGATGCCGATGCCTACTACAACCGGGGAATTGTCCGTAATGATTTAGGAGATAAGCAAGGTGCTATAGATGATTACAACCAAGCTATCAAGATTAATCCTAACGATGCCAATGCCTACAACAACCGGGGAGTTATCCGTGATGAATTAGGAGATAAGCAAGGTGCTATAGATGATTACAACCAAGCTATCAAGATTAATCCTAACGATGCCGATGCCTACATCAACCGGGGAGTTGTCCGTAATGATTTAGGAGATAAGCAAGGTGCTATATCAGATTACAACCAAGCTATCAAGTTTAATCCTAACTTTGCCGATGCCTACATCAACCGGGGAGTTGTCCGTAATGATTTAGGAGATAAGCAAGGTGCTATAGATGATTACAACCAAGCTATCAAGTTTAATCCTAACGATGCCAATGCCTACATCGGCCGGGGAAATGTCCGTAATGATTTAGGAGATAAGCAAGGTGCTATATCAGATTACAACCAAGCTATCAAGTTTAATCCTAACTTTGCCAATGCCTACATCGGCCGGGGAAATGTCCGTAATGATTTAGGAGATAAGCAAGGTGCTATAGATGATTACAACCAAGCTATCAAGATTAATCCTAAATATGCCGATGCCTACTACAACCGGGGAAATGTCCGTGATGATTTAGGAGATAAGCAAGGTGCTATATCAGATTTTCAGCAAGCTGTGAAACTATATCAACAACAAGGAGGTAATGAATACTGGTTGAGAATAGCCCAAGATAGAATTAGAAAATTACAACAATAATAGTTTGTCTGAATCAGGATGTCCAGGATTTAAGGATGTACAGGATGTGATTTTTCAATTTCTTCTTTTCCTTTGCGACTTTGCTCCTTTGCGTCTCTGCGCGAAACTTTATCTGAATCAGGATTCACAGGATGTTAGATTACCTATTTCTGACTTGATTTGTCATTCTTTAAAAGGAGGAAAAAATGAATTTGGCTATCTACCAGGATTTTTAAGATTGATGGTTGTTTATGACTTTGTGATTTTCGTTGATTACTATATCTGGCGACACGGATTCCCACTATAATATTATGATAACCGAAACTAGAAAAATGTCAAGGGGTTTTTGAGGAATATTCAGACAAAAAAATTCTCAGGACTTACGCAAAAGGGAACGAAAGTAGGGGTAATTCATGAATTACCCCTACGCAAGAATAAGGTTTTCAGTCACATCTTGCGTAAGTCCTAATTCTGACTTTTGACTTTTGACTTTTGACTTTTGACTTCCCGAAGGATGTCCTGATTCAGACAAAAATCATCAATATCATTGTATATTGTTGTGAGTCAGAGACTCACGTTTTGCATTCCCAGTCTGAGACTGGGAACGAGAATTATTCGATTTCTATTGATTGAATTATCATTTCTACAGTGTTTAAAAACTTGTCATATTCATTTTCTTCTGCTGAATAAATAATCACATAAGCTTTATTTTCTTTCAAAGTCATTACATACATATTCTTGATTTTTTCATCACCGTTTCTACCAGTTGCAATGATTTTTCTTCCTTGTTTCCCACTAAAAAAATATGTATCTCTTTTTGTGACTTTCCCATCTGTTAAATTATCAGTTATATCCTGTTCTTGAAAGTTTTGCAGCTGATCTAAAGTTTCTAAATAAGGAAAACTACTAATTATCAATCTTGAATGTTTTCGAGGGTGAATAAATGTCACAAGTTTATCATCTAAAGCATTTGGTGTTGCATCTTGAGGCCAACATTCTGGATATTTAAGTTTGATATTATGTTCTTGATAGTCTGCTAATTTTCCATCACATTCAGGACGAGAACTGTTAATAAATACAAAAGTAATAATTCCTGTCACTAATATACCTAATCCTACAGATGCAATTTTCAGAAGTAAGGGATTAAACTTTGTACCTATTGTAATTGTAGTGGATTCATCATTAGATTGATTATCAATTTGATGATGATAAATTTGTTGTTGTGAGATTTGCTGTAATGCTGTTAATGCTTCTGTTGCATCAGCATAACGGTTTGTGTGATTGTATTCTACCATTTTATCTAAAAAATTAGCAAATCGATCACTAACGTTCACAAAATCACGCCAAATTAATTTTACTTGTTGATCTCTTCCTAAGGATTTAGGATGTTTACCTGTGAGTGCTTGAATACCAATCATTCCTACAGCATAAATATCACTGCTAAATTCAGTTGCTCCTATTTGTTGTTCTATTGGTGTATACCCACGAGTACCAATTGTAGTAGGATTTTGTGGTTGTTGATTTTCTAAATATTGAGTGCTGATTTGTTTGACTGCACCAAAATCAATGATGACTATTTTCTGATCTTTTTGTCTTCTTCTAATATTTTCCGGTTTTAAATCTCGATGAATTACTTCCTGTTCATGAATAAATACTAAAACTTCTAAAATATCTGTTAATAATTGAATTACAACATCTTCCTTCAACGGAATATTAGGACGAATTTCTTGTTTTAAATCATATCCTGCTATATATTCTTGAACTATAAAAAAATCTTGGTTTTCTTGGGGATAAGCTAAAAGTCGGGGTATTTGTGGATGTTTACCTAGTTGATGCAGGATTGTAGCTTCCCGTGCAAATAATTCTTGAGATTTTTTTATTGTTTCCGGTTCGGTGCTTGATGGTGTAAAATGTTTAACTACACATTCACTTGGTGGGGGTACTTGGGTATCTTCCGCTAAATAAGTTGTACCAAATGTACCCTGTCCTATCTTACTGATGATTTTGTATCGTGCTGCAATGATTCTACCAATCATCCGATTCACCCCTCTACCCAGATAATCATATACATATATTAAATCATGGCTAATAGCAATTTTACTGAAAACAGGAAAAGTTTCAGATCCCCCCAACTCCTGTCTTAATAAGCAGGGTTAAGATGAATTATACAGATATGGGATTTTTCATGATGTAAAAATTCACAATATCATAATACAATAGCTATAGCAGTCAGTTAGCAATATCCTCTATTATTGAATATGACTACACAATCAATATCTACTCCAGAACCACAACCTACACCAGAAGTCTATCAAGGACAGTTTGGAGAATTTACCATTACTAAGGGCGATCGCATCGGTGTGATCATCTATCGTACAAGTTTAATGATAGCAGCAATTAGTTTTGCTATTGGTAGTAATTTAGCTTTATTTTATGCTGATTATCCCTTAGCTATTCAAGCTATTACCCCTCTTTACACTGTTTTTAGTTTAGCTTTGGGGGTGAGTTTATTAACTATTCACATATATATGAAGTTGCTACATCAAATTTTACAACTTTTCTGGATAATTGGTAGTATTTCTGCCTTAATTTTCGCACATTTGGATCATCAACCTTTTGCGAATACTATTTATAATCAACCACTAACATTATTTGGTGTGGGTTTTACTTTTGCTGCTTTAACAGGTATTTTCTTTAAAGAAGGATTTTGTTTTAATCGGTTAGAAACGAAAATCTTAACTCCCCTTGTTCCACTTTTATTATTAGGACATTTAGCAGGAATTTTATCAACTCAAGCAGAACAGGTTTTATTAGGTATTTGGGTAATTGCTTTTTTAGTGTTTGCGTTGCGGAAAACAGTACAAAATATTCCCGCAGATATTGGTGATAAGTCGGTTTTTGATTATTTGAAGAATCAAAGATTAGCAAAGGGTTAAAGATCAGAATATCTCACGCAAAGACGCAAAGGTTGATTTTTTGAAAATGTCTACTATAGAAGAGCGCAAATATTGGTTAGCTTGGTCGCAAATTTCGGGAATTGGTCCAATATTATTACAACGATTACACCAGCATTTTGGTAAATTAGAAAATGCTTGGAAAGCGAGTCCTGCGGAATTACGAAAAATCGAAGGTTTTGGTTTTCAAACTTTAGAAAAAGTTGTACAACAAAGAAGTCGTATAAACCCAGAACAATTACTGATTCAACATCAACAAATAAACCCGAATTTCTGGACACCCGCAGATTTAGAATATCCCCAATTATTAAGAGAAATTCCCACACCACCAGCAATTTTATATTATCGTGGTGAAGTTGATTTACAAGAAAATTCAGGAAAAAAACCCTTGGTAGGTATAGTGGGAACTCGTAAACCTACAGAATATGGAATAAAATGGACTCGTCAAATTAGCACTGCTTTAGCTAAAAATGGTTTTACTGTGGTTTCGGGAATGGCCGAAGGAATAGACACGGAAAGTCACACCGCAGCGATGAAAGCAGGAGGAAGAACTATAGCGGTTGTAGGAACTGGTGTAGATGTTATATATCCTGTGAAAAATAAAGATTTATATCAACAAATTTTAAAATCTGGGATTGTTATTAGTGAATATCCTGCGAAAACTACACCTAACAGGACTCATTTTCCGCGCAGAAATCGTATTATTGCAGGTTTAAGTCGTGCAGTATTAGTGATGGAAGCGGGAACAAAATCAGGTGCTTTAATAACAGCAACTTATGCAAATGAGTTTTGTCGTGATGTTTACGCTTTACCGGGAAGAGTTGATGATGAACCATCCCAAGGATGTTTAAAATTAATTAGTCAAGGTGCAGGTTTAATAAATCAACAATTAAATGAATTATTAATTATGTTGGGTGCTATTCCCCAAATAGATGTAGAAACTCCTCTTTTTAATTCTGTTCCTTTATCTCAACCAACTCAAACTAAGTTAGAAACTCCTAAACCAGAAACTCCTAAACCAGAAACTCCTAAACCAGAAACTCCTAAACCAGAAACTCCTAAATTAGAAACTCCTAAATTAGAACCAGAATTACAAAAGGTAATAGATATTTTAACTGTTGAATCTTTACCTTTTGATTTTATTGTGCAGAAAACAGGTATGGATGCGGGTTTAGTTTCTAGTTCTTTGTTACAGTTAGAATTAATGGGTTTGGTTTCCCAACTTCCAGGAATGAGATATCAGAAAATATAGGTGACTGGTGACTGGTGACTGGTGACTGGTGACTGGTGACTGGTGACTGGTGACTGGTGACTGGTGACTGGTGACTGGTGACTGGTGACTGGGTAATCAATTTTATGTTTTCTAATCAACTATTACCAATTACCAATTACCAATTACCAATTACCAATTACCAATTACCAATTACCAATTACCAATTATCAATTATCAATTACCAATTATCAATTATTTTTCCCCATATTCCATTCCGTTTGCATCAGCATAACGGTGCAAAAAACGCATAATTCGTGCAAAATGATCTTCTCTTTCTACTTCAAATTTACAATCTACCCGTTTTAATTCATCTCCTTCATCACCACCAAAAATAAACTTTGTTCCCGTAGGAGTAACACTAATTTCTCCTTCTTCATCTGTTAATAATAGGGAATTTAAAGACTGTTTGGTAAAACTATTAAAACCGGACAAAGCTTTTAATTGTTCAAATTGCATAACTACAATGCGTTTACCAGTGCGGGTTTCCCGTCGTAAACTCACGTTACTCAGTTCTTCAAATAAACCTGCAAAAAATTGAATTGATGGAGGAGTAGATGTCATGATTAATTGGTGATTGGTAATGGGTAATGGGTAATTGGTAATAGATTAATCTAAAATCCAAAATCCAAAATCTAAAATCTAAAATCTAAAATTCTCCTGACTCCTATCTTGGTGGATAATATTGTGGAGTCATCATAGGAGGTTGATAAGTACCCATCGGTACATTATTAACCATACCATTAGGTGGTATTGGACTCATTACCTGGGGTTGAATGAAAGGTTGAATGAAAGGTTGAACTGGTTGAACTGGTTGAACTGGTTGAACTGGTTGAACTGGTTGAACTGGTGGTTGAAAACTTGTTGATGGTGGATTATTTGTAGGAGTGGGGGGTGTGACATTCGCTTGACTAAAGTTTTCGTAAGCAGCTTGAGAAATAGAACTAATCAGTGTTTCCGCAGCAGGATCATTATGAGGACGTTTTACCATGACAGCAGCAATGTAACGCTTACCGGTGGGGATATCAATTAAACCTGCATCTCCTAACATTGTCCCAATATCACCGGTTTTATGATATGCTCTTGCTCCTTCTCCTAACCCAGAAGGTATGAGAGTGTTTCTTTCTGTGCGACGCATGATATCTAACATTAAATCACGCGATCGCATACTGACTAAATTACCTTGATTCACTTTAGCAATTAAATCTGCTAATTCTTTGGGTGATGTGGTGTTTGTACCTTCTAAATCTGGTAAAATATTACGAATAGCTGTAGTTGTTAATCCCCAACTGCGAAAACGCCCATTTAATACTTCCTGGCCTCCCAGTCTGGTAATGAGCATATTTGTGGCAGTGTTATCACTGATAGTCATCATTTTTGTGGCTACATCCAACGCTGTGTATTTACTACCCACAGGTTGAGTGCGTAAATTACCAGAACCTCCTGCCACCATTTCTTTTTCCATAGTCAGCATTTCATCCAAGCGAATTTTTCCCCCATCGACATCTTGGAAAAAAGCTACTAAAATCGGAATTTTGATGGTGCTGGCAGCAGGAAAACTTGTACTAGCATTAATATCTACATAGCCACCCGTATCTAAATCTACCATGAAAACCCCAGGCGTTAGACTTGGGTTGGCGGTAGCTAGATTTTGTAAAGTAGATTTTAAAGTGGTAATTTCTTGAGCTAAGACTAAACCAGAACCAGATGCTTGGTTATTAGCATGAGATTGGGTGATATTGGTCTGAGATGGGGATGCAGAGGTTGTAATGATGCGATAAGCAGGGTCTAATATTGATAATATCGTGCCGACAATTGCACCTAGTCCGATACCAACAATCAATAAACGCAAGGTATACAATACAGCCTTAGCCATTGGCTTTAATCGCGTTTTCCGTGATGATTGCCTGGTTACTTTTAGCTTGCCTTGCTTTTGTACACGCACTGTTTTTAATTTCCCTGTAACCGATTGTGGCATTTTGGTTGACATATTTGCCCTTGGTTTAGGGATGGGTTTAACAGCTGTCGGCATGACTAACCGGCTTGATGGTCTTCGCCCCTCAGTTGTAACATTAGCAGAACTGATAGGATTGTTTAACCTTGTGAGTGCTACAGTTTCCCCTCTGTTTGCACCCTGCTGTTGCTTCCTGGCTTGTTTTTGTCCTGCCTTTTGGGACTGTTTTTGGGCTTGTCCTTGGTCTTGGCTTTGGACAGGACGCGGACGACGACGCTGGGAAGACTGCCGTTTTGACACAGCTATTAGTTTGTCATTTGATTCTGACACTGCTACTCCTTAGTTACCCACTCGACTGTTTTGTTTGTCAAATTTCGACCCAAAACTAACTACACTATGCACCTTGATACTCAGAACCCCTTCTGTTACTAAGCAGCATTTTTCAGTTTAGTGTAAGTCATAATCAATGCTTTTGGAAGATGATATCTAAAAAATATATAGGACTCCTATTTGATTATTGAAAAAAACTCCGTACACCAAAATTCTCTAAAAGCCTTTTGCATGAGTGCCTCTTGCCTGCCTACACAGATAAATGATAAATTCAGAAGTCAAACCCGATGACTATAGTTCCATCATAGTCCTGAGTTTTCTAAGCTGTTGTAATTTTGAATTGCCCATTGTACTTGTTTAATCATACCTCTGAGCATAGCAACTTCCGTGGTTTGTAGGTGGGCGCGGTTATATAAATGGCGGAATTTTTCCATCCTACTGGCTGCTGTGTGGGGATAAAGATAACCTATGGCAAGTAGTAGAGATTCTAATTCCTGGTAGTAGGGTTCTACAGTGTCCAAGGGTGCTGTTTCTGTTGTCGGTGTTTTCTGGGTGATAAAATTTTCCGCTAGTTGTGATAATTCGTAACAACAGATTGACACCGCAGTAGCTAAGTTTAATGATGGGTATTCGGGATTTGTAGGAATAAATACTAACTTTTGGGCATAATTGATTTCTTGATTGGTTAATCCCCGATCTTCTCTACCAAAAATTAATGCTGTGGGTTTTTCTGGTTCTGCTAATAACCAGGGGAAGGCGTGACGGGGGTTTTCTAAGGGTAATTCTCCGCTATAATCTCTACCTATGGTAGCGATCGCACGGGTACATCCTGTTAATGCTTCTGGTAAAGTATCAACTATGACAGCATTTTCTAATATTTCTTTGGCGTGAACTGCCATTTTTAAGGCTTCAAAAGATAGGCGATCGCACTGCGGATTTACTAAGATTAAATCACATAAACCAAAGTTTTTCATCACTCTGGCAATTGAACCTACATTTAATTCTCCTGCTGGTTCTACTAAGATAATTTTTATTTTCGAGCAGGTTGTTTTTTCTGTTGTCATAAAAGATCCATAAGTCAGGAGTCAGGAGTCAGGAGTCAGGAGTCAGGAGTCAGGAGTCAGGAGTCAGGAGTCAGGAGTCAGGAGTCAGGAGTCAGGAGTCAGGAGTCAGGAGT
>NZ_JACJPT010000128.1:0-13898 GCF_014696195.1 Sphaerospermopsis sp. FACHB-1094
ACCACAGTTACAGAAGATGGAACACAAAACCTAATTTACACCTTCACACGCACAGGTTCCACCACTAACAGCCTCACAGTAAACTACACAATTGGAGGTACGGCAACTAACGGTAATGACTACAGCAGTATTGGTACAAGCGTTACCTTTGCTGCTGGTTCATCCACTGCTACAGTTACAGTTGACCCCACAGCTGACACTACGGTAGAAAGTGATGAAACCGTTGCCTTAACTTTAGCCTCTGGAAATGGTTACACCATTGGTACTCCCGCAGAAACTGAGCAATATGCTTCCACAGTTATTTATTTTAGTTCTCAGTGGTCTGTAGGCTCATGGGGTGCAGTACAAATTTTAGGTCAACCTAATACTCTAAGCTACGGGGATCTTCCAACGTCATGGGCTCCTAGACCAGCGAATGCTGACGGAGATCTGCAAGCAGATGAGTTTATCACAGTAGGTTTTGCTACACCAGTATATGCTAGTGGCATAGAAGTTCGCGAAACCTACGGAAATGGATTTGTCAGAAGCATTGATTTGTTAAGCAACCAAGGTACTTATTACTCTGTTTGGTCAGGAATTGATACTAGTAAGCCTGGTCTTCCAGTGGATTTCAGAATCAATTTCGATCAAACGAGTTACTTAGTTGTTGGTGCAAGAATTAATGTTGACATTGATCATACAAGCGGTTGGGAAGAAATTGATTCTGTTAAATTGATTGGGACAACAGGAGCAGTCACAGGGACAATTACCAATGATGATCTCCCATCCGTAAGTCTATCCCTGACCTCAGCCACCACAGTTACAGAAGATGGAACACAAAACCTAATCTACACCTTCACACGCACGGGTTCCACCACTAACAGCCTCACAGTAAACTACACAATTGGAGGTACGGCAACTAACGGTAATGACTACAGCAGTATTGGTACAAGCGTTACCTTTGCTGCTGGTTCATCCACTGCTACAGTTACAGTTGACCCCACAGCTGACACTACGGTAGAAAGTAATGAAACCGTTGCCTTAACTTTAGCCTCTGGAACAGGTTACACCATTGGTACCACCAGTGCAGTCACAGGGACAATTACCAATGATGATCCCTTCACTGGAACTTCTAACGCTGACACCTTAATCGGTACAACTGGTGCAGATACCTTGATCGGACTTGCCGGCAATGATACTTATACCGTTAATCATGTAGGTGACATTGTTACCGAAGCTCTCAACGCAGGAACTGATTTAGTCAACGCATCTATTTCCTACACCTTACCTAATAATGTAGAAAACCTGACCTTGACGGGAAGCAGCAATATTAATGGTACGGGTAATAATTTGAATAACACCCTCACTGGTAATAGTGGCAATAACACCCTCAACGGTGGTGCTGGTATAGACGCCCTCACAGGAGGAGTAGGAAGTGATATCTTCGTTTTCCAATTTGGACAATCTCCAGTATCAGGAGCAGACCGAATTACCGACTTTGCCATCGGTACTGATAGAATTGACCTGTTAAGTTCCTCCGGAGGAGTTCTGGCTGCTCCCACCAGTTTCACTCGCGCTGCTAATAGTACAGCCACTACCTTAACAAATGTTGTCAATAGTGTATTTACTGATGCTAATGGAGCATTAACTGGCAATCAGGCTTTAGGGGTAAATAGTGCAGCTTTAGTCAATGTCACAACTTCCGTTATTGCAGGGACTTATTTAGTCATGAATGATGGTGTGGCTGGTTTCCAAGCAAGTAATGACTTATTGGTGAATATTACAGGATTTACTGGTACATTACCAGCTTTAGGTAGCATTACTGTTAGTAACTTTTTTATCTAAGTATCTAAGCTATCCTCCCGTGATTCAGAAGCTAGTTTAACCGAAATCAATCTAATATTTCTTTATCCCAACCTAAGAGGTGGTTTAAAAACCTCTAGGTTGGCTTGACAAAAGAAAATCTAACACCAATTATTAGACATCTTGTGGTAATTAATATAGAAACGTGCAACATTTATACAACTGTTCTGCAAACTGATTATGTAATTTATCCAAAATGTCTATTACAGCACTTACCAATGTCATGAGGTACAATATGAACAGGCTGGACTTATACTGAGCTTGTACTGAGCGAAGCCGAAGTAAGCCTGTGCTACAAGGGTTTTGTCATTAATATCTGTACTTCATAAATATCTGTACTTCATAATAACGGAAACTGCTGTATATATCCGACTATCCAATATTTATTAATCCCTGAAACTCTATGACTTGGCTATACTTCTCACTGGCTGCGGCTACCTTTGAATCTCTGCGAGATGTCTTTAGTAAAGTTGTGACAAATAAAGGCAATCAACCCTTAGATGAGTATTTAGTTGCGTGGGCATTAAGGGCATTTACTCTAATTATTTATATTCCTTGGTTGTTATTATCACCTAACCCAATACCTACCATCGGGAAAGATTTTTGGTGGGCTTTGTTAGCTGATGCTACTCTATCTACTATTGGCGGCATTTTATATATGAGGGCGTTGCGTTTTGGAGATATATCTTTAACTATACCGTTAATGGGATTTTCGCCGTTATTTTTAGCGATCGCTTCTCCTTTAATTCTGAATGAGTTTCCTGCAAAGTCACAACTTATAGGTATTTTATTAATCTGTTTTGGTGCATATTTTTTAAATATAAAGCCCAAGGAGAACAATTATCTCACACCGGTAAAATCTTTGATGACTACCCAATCTTCTCAATTAATGTTAATAGTAGCTTTTCTCTGGGCTTTAACTACTTCTTTTGATAAAATTGGGGCAACAAATTCCTCGCCATTATTTTTCTCAGCTTCTCTCTATTTTTGTACAGCTATAATGACTTTGCCTATTGTAATTTTATGCTCTCCTAATTGGTTTTCTAAGTTAAAAAGTAATTTCTATAAATTGGTTTTATTAGGTAGCTTAAAAGCACTTGATATGTGGTGTCATGTGATGGCGATCGCATCTACAGTAGCAGCAAATTCCGTGGCGGTAAAACAAAGCAGTTTATTGATGACTGTAGGATATGGCTATTTCCTCTTTCATGAAAAAAATATTAAACATAGATTCTTAGGTTGTATTATTATCATTGTTGGTGTATGTGTATTAAGCATTTTTTAGAGTATTTTCTAGAGTATTTTCTAGAGCGATCGCTATTAGTGTAAGTTTCTGTGGGCATATTGCGATAAATTTTAAATTTTAAGGTGATCGCCGATTGGGTGGCTCAATGAAATGTAATGTAATGCACTTTTTTAATGCTAAACTCAGATTTTGAATTATAGTAACTAAGTATTGTTTAGATGCAGTTTGAATGGAATCCAGACAAAGCGAACTCAAACTTGAAAAAGCATGGTGTTTCATTCAAGGAAGCATCTACTGTTTTTAACGATCCTTTATCTGTGACATTTCCTGACCCAGATCACTCTTTTGGCGAGGAGCGTTACGTTATCATTGGATTATCAAGTACCAATCGTATCTTGATAGTCCCTCATACAGATCGAGTAAATCGAGTTCGGATTATTAGCGCGCGAGAGGCAACCCGAAATGAAAGGAGGTTTTATGAAGATGGAGAGTAACCACGAACTAGAAGACGACTTAAGACCTGAGTATGACTTTAGCAAGATGCAGGGTGGTGTTAGAGGGAAATATGTCGAACGCTACAAGGCAGGAACGAATGTAGTGTTACTCGATCCTGATGTTGCTCAAGCATTTCCAACAAGTGAAGCGGTTAATGAAGCACTCCGGCTGCTCATGCAAATTGCCCAAAGACAGAAGCCTAACAATGCGTTGGAGCAGACCTCTCAAACGTGATATTTAAAAGCTAAAGGTCATCTGCGGCGAGCATCCGATTGATTACTCGGCAATAATAGGTTGGATTATTAGCAGAGCAAATGAAGAAGGATACACATAAACCGGATTATTATCATTGTTGGTGTATGTGTATTAAGCATTTTCTAGAGTATTTTCTAGAGTATTTTCTAGAGCGATCGCTGTTTTCTCATTGGAAGAGGGAACACTATTTTCACCTGACTATTAAGCGTGTCGAGTAATTGTAAATTTTTGTTACAAATATCGGAAGCTGAGGTTGATGCTGTTCATATCGCAGTTGCAATGGTTAATTTGATTTTTTTCAACAATGAAAGCTGATCAATGTTGGGTTTCCTAAAGTCAACCCAACCTACATCTACATACCCAATTTACTCAGTATGATTAGGTAAATTATGAGGATCAACTCCTTGCGATCGCAAATAAGCCATTAACCTTTCTTTCTCCTTACGTTCTTTTTCAATCATTTCCAGCGCCCAAGGTAACAAGTTACCTGATTGATCCCACCAGCGCAACCAATAACCTGTACGTCCTTCCTTTGCACCTTGCCAAGTTCCTAAAAATAGACCCATTGACTCGATCCAATGACGACCATTTTCCTCTGGTTGTTTCAATTCATAACTTCCATTTTCCAGTTGATAATATTCTAATAATCCTCCATCTGGTTCAAAAATGATATAAATAGGAACTTGCAAAATCTGTTCATAAAAAAACCATTTTCCCGGCGGATAGGTACGTTTAAATGAATATTCTCCGCCGTCTTTATCTGACAAAAATTCCATAACCACAGCCGGTATATCCCCTTCTAAATGGGGTGTATAGCTTTTCCGTCCTGGCAATATTTCTTTAACTGAAGGTATATATAGCCAATCTGGTGCTTTGGCGATAAATTGATCATTTAATGTGGCACATAAAGCAAAATTAACAGCAATTAACATCTGTGGTTGAATAAAACCACTGATTTCTAAACTTTCACACAAAGCACCTGCTAAAAGTGGTTGTCCTGTATTGTCTACTGGTTCATCCTCTAGTTGAAAATCATCGGGTAACGCTTCCCATGAGATAACCAGTCCCGTCTGTGATTTACTTTCACTGAGTAGGGTTGCCATAAAAGTTACCTTTACTTGATTTATTTTTATTCTATCATCTGAATTTCATCTATTATTATTTTCGTAGTGAGGACTTCAGTCCTCAAAGGAGGAATAAATTCCTCACTACAGTTAACTATTCAGCTAAAAACTCTCCTAAACTTGGAACATCTACCCACATTTTAGAATCATTTGATTGATGAGACAAATCCATCAATAATTGAGAATAAACCCCTTCTTTCAAAGATGGTATAATCTCTTGTTTGCTTTCAATTCCTGTCACCCATTGATCTACAACTCTTAAAAATGAACAAATTCGACCATCAGCATAATGTTGAGGAAATAATAATTGTTGAGGAATTTCCATTTCTGTTAAACTTCCCCCAACTTGAGAACCCCAAATTTTAAACCCGTGAATATAATCTTTTTGTTCTTCACTTCCTAAAACTAATGTTCCTTTATCTCCATAAACTTCTATCCAATGGGGTCGGGGTGCATGAACTACTGCACTAATAGCAATTTGACATGGTGTACCATTTGTTAATTCCAAAGATATCAAACAATTATCATCTGTATTTACTGCTTTTAATTCCCCATTTACAGGATCAATTCTTTGGGAAATAGCTGTATTAAAATAAGCATTTAATTTCCTAACTGGTCCAAATAACCAGTTAATATAATCAAAAGCATGAGAACCTAAAGAACCCAATACCCCACCACCTTGATCTTTACGAGAATACCAATTATAAGGACGGGATGTATCAGCACGAGAAGAACCTAACCAGTCAATTTTTATTAACCGAATATTTCCCACATAATTTGTATTTAACAACTGCTGAAAATATTGCCATGCAGGAATAAAGCGGAATTCAAAATCTACTGTGGCAATGACATTTTTAGTTTTGGCTAATTGATATAATTCTTTAGCTTCATTTGCGTTTAAAGTCACTGGTTTTTCTAATAACAGATGTTTACCAGCTTCTAATACCTGTTTCCCCATTTCATAATGTAAAAATGGCGGTGTGGAAATACTCACAGCGTCTACCTCTGGTAAATTGATAATTTCAGTGAAGTTATCACTAAAATGAGGAACATTATTATTTTCTGCAATGATTTTTGCTTTGTTGATATCTCGATGATAAACCGCAGTTATTTTGGTTTTGTGATGTGCTTGAAATGTGGGAATATGTACTTTTTGACCAAAACCAGTACCAACAATTGCAACCCCAATCATATTGTATCTTTGATTTATTTGCTAAATTTACCTTTTAGTATTATACTAAATATTGATACTATTAATTGTTTTAAATAAAATCCAATTTCTTAACTATGGATTTACTAGGATGAATGAAAAACAAACTATCAATCCTTGGAATTATAAACCTTGGTGGTGTCAACCTTGGTCAATTATCCTCACAGGTATCACATTAATTGGCGGTAGTTGGTTAATACTCAAACTTATATGGTTGACAATTATTGTTGCTATCCCTGTATTAAGTTGGATGGGTTTCTTTTTATTAATCTGGCCAAAATTAATGGTTGAAAGCGGCATTTTAGATCAAAAAAGTAATGAGTAATAAGTAATTATCAATTACCAATTACCCATTATCAATTACCTATTACCCAGTCCCCAGTTACCCTCCATGACTGCGGGGATCATCTTGACTATTTGTTGATACTGGGGCGGAAAATTTGGAAGTTTTACCACTCATTTGCGCGTAGGGTAGGGGAGAACCATTTACCAAAGCTTCTAAGTTGCTGGCCATGATGGAACGGGGTATGTCACCAATAGCTTCGGCTATACTTTCTCCTTGTTTACCCAAAAATACAAAGTGAGGAATACCATCTACTCGATATTTGAGCATTTCTGGCAACCATTTGTTATTATCTACATTCAGCATGACAAAGTTTAATTTGTCTGCATATTGTTGTTTGAGTTCGGCTATGTCGGGTGCCATTTTTTGGCAGACTGTACACCAATCTGCATAAAATTCTACTAAACTGGGTTTATTATTGCTAACTGCAACTTCTAAGGGTGTGGATGCTGCATCTAGTTCGGTGAGAGAAACTGAGGTTGTCTGGGTTTGCAGTCCTAAAAATAGGGCAGCACTCAGGGCGATCGCTACAATAACAATGAGGAAGTTTCTCAAACGCTTGCCCAATGTAGATTCAGGCTTGGTAGGAGCATTAAATGGTGCATCTGTACTCATAATTTATTTATTAAGACTTATTAAGCAGTTTCATCATCTAGTTTAGCAAAACTTAGTTTTTTACCCATGAAAAAACGAGTCACCCTGACTTTTCCTAAACGTGCAATTCAAATGCCTGTCACTTACCGACTGGCAAAAGATTTTAATGTTGCGGCGAATATTATCCGCGCTCAGGTGGCCCCTAATCAAATTGGTAAACTGGTAGTGGAATTATTGGGGGATATTGATCAACTAGATGCAGCTATTGAGTGGATGCGATCGCAACACATCAGTGTTTCCCATAATTTAGGTGAAATTGTCATTGATGATGATCTATGCGTTGACTGTGGTTTGTGTACTGGAGTTTGTCCAACGGAAGCTCTTTCTCTCAACCCAGATACATATCAACTTACATTTACGCGATCGCGTTGTATTGTTTGTGAACAATGTATTCCCACTTGTCCGGTACAGGCTATTTCTACCAATCTTTAAAATCTTTAAAAATGAGATTATCTGAATAATTACATATCAAATAACTAGCAGCCAATGTTGTTAAAAAGTCTATAAAATAATAGATTTCAATTTTTCGCTACTGCTATGATGCAAAAATATGATGAGATAGTGAATTGATATAACCTATGAACTTAGCCACAACACCCACAGTCAAAAGTCTAGGAAATTGTGCATATCAAGCAATCGAAAAACACTTTCACAAAACCATAAAATGGGAAAAATCAGTTAAAAAAGACGAAAATCCAGAAGCACTACACCAAATGCGTGTGGGAATGCGTCGTTTACGTACAGCAGTTAGTCGGTTTGAGCTATGTTTAAATTTACCCAAATCAGCCAGCGATAAAAATATTGGTAAAATTGCCAGAATACTAGGAAATCTCCGAGATTTGGATGTCTTAAAAGAGATACTGGAAAATAATTATAAACCACATTTACTTCCAAAGGAACAAGCATCTTTAGAGATAGCTTTTTCTACTTTAGCCAAACAACGGGAAGTTGCTTTTTCCCAGGTGCAAAAAATATTGAAAGATGAAACTTATAAATCTTTGAAAAATCATTTTCAAAAATGGTTAGAAAAGCCTAGTTATCAACCATTAGCAGATTTGCCAATTCAGCAAGTGCTACCAGATTTACTGTTACCTGAAGTCAGTAAATTATTATTGCATCCAGGATGGATGGTTGGTACTCAAGTTGTAAACTCAGAAGTAGTTGTACAAAGCAACTGGACACCGGAAGAGTTAGAAAAAAATCTGAAAAATCAAGGGAAAATTCTTCATGATTTGCGAAAACAAGCTAAAAGAGTTCGCTATCAAATGGAATTATTTACTGATTTATACGGTGAAGCTTTTACCACACATATTTCACAGGTAAAAAGTATCCAAGAAATTTTGGGAATGCTGCAAGATAGCATGGTTTTAAATGAGTGGCTGGAAAATATCTTTAAGTCAGAAATTAACGAGCAAATAAGTGGTCTAATAACTTTATTAGCTGTAAATCGTTACCAATTATGGCAGCAGTGGCAACCACTACAACAGCAATATTTAAAACCAGAAACGAGACAGAATTTATATCTAACAATATTGCCATCTTTATCAATTGATAATTGATAATTGATAATTGATAATTATTAATTATTAATTATCAACTATCAACTATCAATTGTTCATTAACCTATTAATTTCTGCCAAGTCATTGGACCAACAATGCCATCAGCAGTTAAACCATTTTGCTGTTGAAATCTCTTAATTGCCGCTTCTGTATTGCGACCATAAATACCATCTGCAACAGTACCTACACGATGTTGTATATATCTCATTACTGGTCCGGTGGTTTGATTTCCTTGCACTAATCGTTTTGATAATATCTGATTAATGGCATTCCATGTAGTGCTAGTTGCCATTCCACTGGGAATAATTCCCACAATTCTTTGAAACTTCTCTACAGCAGAAGTTGTGGCAGGTCCAATAATATTATCCTCATCCAAACGCCTATTATTTCTATCAGTTATTTGTAGTCGATTTAAAGCTTGTTGCAATCTGAGAACAGAGGTATCTGTATTTTGTTCCTCATCTCGCACTATGTTTACAGGAGAAGATACCACTTTACCAGTTAACCCTGTAACAATAGCATTGGCCATTGCTTCCCCATCATAAAGTTGCATATCTTTCGCGGAATCAATAAAGCAACATTCTATGAGAATACCTGGCATATTTGTATTTCTAATCACGTACAGGTGAGAACCATTCTTGACACCGCGATTAAAAAATCCTAACTTGATAATTTCATCTAATACTGGTTGGGCGATTTTTCTCCCAGCATCACTCATAGCAAATACTTCTGTTCCATTAGCTTGCCCATTAAAGGCATTAAAATGAATAGAAACAAAAACATCAACTTTGTTTCTATTAGCTATATCACAACGTCTACCCAGAGATTGACTGACTGTTCTGGCACTATTTGGTGTACAAGATATTGCTTCATGACCTAAGCTTTTTAACTTAGCTATAACTTTATTTCCCACGTCCATAGTTAAGTTATCTTCAAATTTAATACCTCTTACTCCCGTATCTGGAGGACAATTATGCCCCATATCAATTCCAAATTTCATGGTGTATCCTCAACGTACTTTCAACAGAAAAGATTTAATTAAAAAAATGGGCTTGTTTGGGATTTTTTCTAGTCAAAAACCAGAATTATGATATCACATATTATAATTGCTCAAAATCGACAGCAACTAGATATTTATGTAATCACAATGTAACTTGTAAATTTCCCAATACAGTGAAAAAAGGTAAATCCATCTTAACTTCAGTTTCAATAGGCAAATGAGATATTCTACTCTTTAGGTAGATATTCCCCCATTAGTCCGCAACAATGTTTAAGATCAAAGTAAAGAAAGATTTCGTAACTGAGTGACATGAAACGTATTGTCTTAATTGCTGGTTTTGAATCGTTTAACGCTGATTTGTACCGAAAAGCGGCTTTTTTGGCTGTTTCTCGCTGTCCTGAGTTAGATATTCGCGTTTTTAGCGATCGCAATATTACCACCAACCCAGAAGAGGTACAAGCCGCACTTCAAGGTGCTGATGTATTTTTCGGTAGTTTAATATTTGACTATGACCAAGTTTTATGGTTAAGAGAACATATTGCTAATATTCCCATCCGGCTTATTTTTGAATCAGCACTAGAATTAATGAGTTTAACGAAAATAGGGGTGTTTTCTATCGGTGATAAACCTAAAGGAATGCCTAAACCTGTTAAATTCATACTCGATAAATTCAGTAATGGTAAAGAAGAAGACAAACTCGCAGGTTATATAAGTTTCTTAAAAATTGGACCAAAACTATTAAAATTCGTACCAGTACAAAAAGTCCAAGACCTCCGCAACTGGCTCATTATCTACGGTTACTGGAACGCAGGAGGAACGGAAAATGTAGCAGCTTTATTTTGGACACTTGCGGAAAAATACTTAGATTTACAAGTCGGTGATATTCCTGCACCTATCGAAACCCCCAACATGGGTTTATTACATCCCGACTATCCAGGGTATTTTACATCACCTAAAGCATATTTGGAGTGGTATGAAAAAAGGAGTCAGGAGTCAGGAGTCAGGAGTCAGGAGAAAGAAAAGAATAAAATTACCCAGTCACCAGTCCCCAGTCACCAGTCCCCAGTTATCGGAATTTTACTTTATAGAAAGCACGTCATTACAAAACAGAATTATATCCCCCAATTAATCATAAAATTTGAAGATTCGGGTTTAATACCTTTACCAATTTTTATTAACGGAGTTGAAGGTCATGTTGCTGTGCGTGACTGGATGACAACCGACTATGAAACCCAACAAAGACAACAAGGAAATATTGAAACTCCTTCCCTTTCTTCAGCAGCAGTCAAAGTTGATGCGATCATTTCTACAATTGGGTTTCCTTTAGTTGGTGGACCTGCGGGTTCAATGGAAGCAGGAAGACAAATAGAAGTTGCAAAACGCATTTTAACTGCTAAAAATATTCCCTATATTGTCGCTGCACCTTTATTAATTCAAGATATTCATTCATGGACTCGTCAAGGAATTGGCGGTTTACAAAGTGTAGTTTTATATGCACTTCCTGAATTAGATGGGGCAATTGATACTATACCTTTAGGTGGTTTAGTTGGTGAAGATATTTATTTAGTTCCAGAAAGAGTACAAAGGTTAATTGATAGAGTTAAAAATTGGGTTTCCTTACGTCAAAAATTAGCATCAGAAAGAAAAATTGCCATAATTTTATATGGTTTTCCTCCTGGTTATGGTGCTGTAGGAACTGCTGCTTTATTAAATGTTCCTCGCAGTTTAATTAAATTACTTCATGCACTTAAAGAACAAGGTTATACAGTAGGGAAAATTCCTGAAGATGGAGAGGAATTAATTAAACAAGTAAAAGCAATAGATGAAGAAATGGAAACCTGGGAAAAAGATAAACCTTTCCCCACAGATGCTAATACTGTCAATGCTAGAAAATTAGAAAAATGGTTAGGATATCTCCGCACTTCTAAAATTGAAAAACAATGGAAATCTTTAACAGGTGCAGGAATTAAAACCTATGGCGATGAATTACATCTTGGAGGTGTAACATTAGGAAATGTTTGGATCGGTGTTCAGCCACCTTTAGGAATACAAGGCGACCCGATGCGGTTAATGTTTGAGCGAGATTTAACTCCCCATCCTCAATATGCTGCTTTTTATAAGTGGTTGCAAAATGAATTTCAAGCTGATGCAATTGTCCATTTTGGAATGCACGGAACTGTGGAATGGTTGCCTGGTTCACCTTTAGGAAATACTGGTTATTCTTGGTCGGATATTCTGTTAGGAAATCTGCCAAATTTATATATCTATGCTGCTAATAATCCTTCAGAATCAATTTTAGCTAAACGTCGTGGTTATGGGGTTTTAATTTCTCATAATGTGCCGCCTTATGGACGGGCGGGTTTATATAAGGAGTTGGTAAGTTTACGGGATTTAATCGCAGAATATCGGGAAGATCCAAAGAAGAATTATGTGCTAAAAGAAGGTATTTGTAAGAAGATTGTTGATACTGGTTTGGATGTTGATTGTCCTTTTGATGATGCGAAAAAATTGGGTATTGCTTTTACGCCGGAAAATGTCAGGATGTTTAGTGGTCATGCTTTTGATGATTATTTAATCAAGTTGTATGAGTATTTGCAGGTGTTAGAAAATCGGTTGTTTTCTTCTGGTTTACATACTTTAGGTGAAGCGCCAAGTGAGGAGGAGTTAAAGGGTTATTTGGATGCTTTTTTTGGAGAAGAGAACGAACCACGAAGGCACGAAGGACACGAAGAAAGAAGAGAAGAAGAAGAGAAAATAATTACAAGTTTGTTGAATCAATCTACTGATGAGTTGACGAATCTTTTGCGGGGTTTAAATGGTGAGTTTATTCCTCCTGCACCGGGTGGAGATTTGTTGAGGGATGGGGCGGGTGTGTTACCTACTGGGAGAAATATTCACGCTTTAGATCCTTATAGAATGCCTTCTCCTGCTGCTTATGAAAGAGGTAGGGAAATTGCACGGAAGATTATTGATCAGCATTTAGCAGAACATCAGAAATATCCTGAAACTGTGGCGGTTTTATTGTGGGGTTTGGATGCGATTAAAACTAAGGGTGAATCTCTTGGTATTCTGTTAGAATTGGTGGGTGCTGAACCTGTTAAGGAGGGTACGGGAAGGATAGTAAGATATGATTTAAAACCTCTTTCTGATGTGGGACATCCGCGCATTGATGTGTTAGGAAATCTATCTGGTATTTTCCGTGATAGTTTTGTGAATATTATTGAATTATTGGATGATTTATTTCGACGTGCTGCGGAAGTTGATGAACCGGAAGAACAGAATTTTATTAGAAAACACGCTTTAGAATTAAAAGCGCAAGGTGTGGAAAATTCCTCAGCAAGATTGTTTTCTAACCCCTCTGGTGATTTTGGTTCTTTGGTTAATGATAGAGTGGTTGATGGTAATTGGGAAAATGGCGAGGAGTTGGGTAAAACTTGGGAAAGTCGCAATGTTTTTAGTTATGGAAGAAAGGATAAAGGACAAGCTAGGCCGGAGGTTTTGCAGACATTATTAAAAACGAGCGATCGCATTGTTCAAGAAATAGATTCTGTTGAATATGGTTTAACTGATATTCAGGAATATTATGCCAATACTGGAGGTTTAAAAAAAGCGGCTGAACAACAAAGCGGGAAAAAAGTTACAGCTAGTTTTGTGGAAAGTTTTTCTAAGGATACCACCCCTAGAAATTTAGATGATTTGTTAAGAATGGAGTACCGAACTAAGTTATTAAATCCTAAATGGGCGGAAGCAATGGCTAACCAAGGTTCTGGTGGTGCTTTTGAAATTTCCCAACGAATGACGGCTTTAATAGGTTGGGGTGGAACTGCTGATTTTCGAGATCATTGGGTTTATGAACAAGCTGCGGATACTTATGCTTTAGATGCAGAAATGGCGGAAAAGTTACGCAAAGCAAACCCGGAAGCTTTTAGAAATATTGTTAGTAGAATGTTGGAAGCACACGGGCGCGGTTTATGGAATGCTGATGGTAATAGGTTGGAAAAATTGCGTCAGTTGTATGAATTGAGTGATGAACAATTAGAAGGTGTGACAGTTTAGAAACTTAAAAACGTAGCGACTGTCTTGATTGTCAAGCGATCGTAAAGGAAAAATTTAAAGTCTAGGAAAAAAGTCAGAAAATAGAGGATAAAAACAAAGCAAAACAAAACAGG